>JAFNGF010000178.1 GCA_017885385.1 Planctomycetota bacterium | reverse complement strand
CGCGGTTATAACGCCCGTCAGAACATCGCCGGAGCCGGCTGTAGCCATTCCAGGATTGCCGGTTTTGTTCACGTAGACTTTTTGCCCGTCGGTAACTACTGTGCCCGCACCTTTTAGGACCACGGTTGCTTACGGGCGTTATAACCGCGCTGATGGGCCAGGGCCTGAGCAATTTTGACGCCGCCGTTCTGGGCGTTTACATCCACGGCTTAGCTGGTGACATCGCAGCAAAAAGGCTCGGCCAGGTCAGCCTGATAGCTACGGACATAATAGATGCTTTAGGCGAGGCTTTTATTAAGACTCGCAAGTTGTAGAAAGGTCGGATTATGGCAGACGAGACAAAAGAGTTTCTTGAGAAGTTCAAAAACGATGTGGCGAAAATGAAACAGCAGATTCCTGAGACGGTTAACGGCTTCGCGGCATTGTTCGGCAAAGTTATGCAGGAAGGCGCCCTATCGGTCAGAGAAAAAGAGCTTATCGCTCTGGGCATTGGCGTAGCTCAGCGCTGCGTGCCCTGCATCAGGGCGCACGTACAGAAGAGTCTCGATGCCGGCGCAACAAAGCAGCAAGTTCTGGAAGCCGCTTCGGTGGCGGTGATGATGGGCGGAGGACCGGCCTACACCCACATTCCAGTCGTAATGGATACGCTTGAGGCTCTGCAACCTGAGTAAAACCCGGACTGTCTGGCACAGTCAAGGCAAGTATCGGCTAAAGGAAAAAACAACGGAAAGGGACCTGTTATGGGGCTGACTATTCTTGATGTTGGCATGTTTGTGGCATTTTTCGCTGTCGTGGTTGGCGTGAGCATGTACAAAAGCCGAAAGGAGGAAACCAGCGAGGATTTCTTTCTTGCCAGTCGCAGTCTTTCCTGGCCTTTTATTGGTCTTTCTCTGATAGCGGCCAATATCTCTACCGAGCACTTTGTAGGGATGGCTGGCCAGGGGGCGGGAATTGCGGGCCTGGCGGTTGCCAGCTACGAATGGATCGCAGCAATTACGCTGGTATTTGTGGCGATATTCTTCCTGCCGAAGTTTTTACGGAGCGGGATTTTTACCATTCCTGAGTACCTGGAGTATCGTTACAGTCCGGCCGCACGGGCGATAATGGCTTTCTATACGATGGTAATATACGTAGGAGTTACCATCGCGGCGGTGATTTATTCGGGAGGGTTGACGCTACAGACATTATTCGGAGATTTGGGCAACCCAAGACATTTACTGTATGGAGTTCTGGTAATAGGAGCTATCGCGGCCCTATATACAATGTGGGGCGGACTAAAAGCGGTCGCCTGGGCGGACCTTTTCCAGGGATCGGCTTTGATTGCCGGCGGAGCATTGACAATGGTACTGGGATTCAAGGCGATCGGGGTGCGGAGTTTCTTCGCACACAATGCCGATAAGCTGCACATGGTTCTGGATAGAAACCATCCGGTGCTGCCGTGGACGGCTCTGGTGGTTGGTTTGTGGATTCCGAACTTTTATTACTGGGGGCTGAATCAATACATTACGCAGAGGACGCTTGCGGCCAAAACGCTCAAACAGGGCCAGCTCGGCGTTATTTTCGCAGCGGCGCTAAAGCTGACGATTCCGTTCATTATCATCTTTCCCGGGATAATGTCCCTGCAACTGTACGGTGACCAAATGACCGGCAAAAGCGGGACAGATGCGGCGTATCCACTATTGATACGGAACCTGGTAGGGCCCGGGTTTAAGGCGTTTATATTCGCCGCCATAAGCGGAGCTGTTATCAGCTCGTTGGCGTCGATGCTGAATTCTGCCTCGACTATTTTCACGATGGACTTATTCAAACGGCATCTAAAGCCGGATGCATCTCATAAAACTCTTATCTGGACCGGCCGTATTACCACCCTGCTGTTCGCAATGGGCGGGATGATAATAGCTCCAAAGCTGGGCGACCCGCGGTTTATGGGCATCTTTACTTACATCCAGGAATTTCAGGGTTATATTTCGCCGGGTATTTTAGCCGTATTTGTCTTCGGGATGATTTTCAAAAAGGCGCCGCCGATGGCTGGGGTCACGGGCTTGCTTTTGACCGTGCCGATTTATGGTTTCTTGCACTGGCAATTCAGCCAGATTGCATTTTTGAACAGGATGGCAATAACATTCGGGATAATTTTGTTAGTGATGGCAGTTATGACGTACATCAAGCCGCTTGCTGAGCCGAAGGTATTGCCGGTCAGAAAAGAGTTCGACATGAGGCCGACGCCATCGGTTGTATGGCTGGGCGCCATAGTCATAGCAATTACCGTAACTCTTTACATTATCTTCTGGTAAGGTGGCCGAACACGACAAATAAGGGCATTTTTTCAGCAACAGTCAAGGCGAACAGGCAGGTTGGGCACAGATTTTACCGCCTGGCATTGGAGTTTTCCGGCGCGGGCGCCGAGGCTTTCGCCAAGTTTAAGCCTGGGCAGTTCGCCCAGTTGGACCTTTCTAGTGCTGCCCTGCCGCCGGCGGAAGCGATACCGGAGGATTTGGCCGACGTTGCCCGGCGGGAGATTCTGCTGCGAAGACCATTTAGTTTTGCAGATGTCACCACCCGGGCAGATAAAACAGTCGCCGAAGTTCTTCATTGCGTCGTCGGCCCTGCGACCTTGCGAATGACGACATTGTCACCGGGCGACTCGCTAAGTGTAATCGGGCCTTTGGGAAATGGTTTTTCGGTGCCTGCCGGCAAGAAAACGGCTTTGCTGATCAGCGGAGGTATGGGCGTGCCGCCTTTGCAGCATCTGGCGAAAGTCCTTACTTCCGACTACCCTCAAATTGCCGTGATTGCCTTTGCCG
>JAFNGF010000177.1 GCA_017885385.1 Planctomycetota bacterium | reverse complement strand
AGCTTTTACCGGCAACTCAATCTATCCAGCGCACGGGGGTGACATTGCGAAAACGGATATTGTTGAAAACATCAAAAAGATAAAGCCGGACCTTTTATTTTTCTCCGGCGACCAGGTTTACGACCACTTCAACCACTACGCATACTGGCTAAAATTCGGNNGATCCAACGCCGGTACTGAGAGGGATCGGCGTATATTACACCGCTCTAACGGTGGGCCGGGTGAGTTTTGCCATTATCGAGGACCGCAAGTTCAAGTCGGGGCCGCAAGGCCTTGTCCCTCAATTTGGCCCCAGGCCCGATCATATTACAGAGCCCAATTATGACCCCCAAAGCCTGGATGTGCCTGGCGCTGAGCTGCTGGGAGAGCGCCAGCTCAAATTCCTGAGCGAATGGGCGGCCGACTGGCGTGGTTGCGATATGAAATGCGTGCTTTCGCAAACGCTGTTTGCCGGAGCAGCGCATTTGCACGGGAACCGCAGCTACCGTGTGTATGCCGACCTGGATTGCAACGGCTGGCCGCAGACCGGGCGGAACAAAGCACTGAGCGAGATCCGCAAGGGATTTGCGTTTATGATATGCGGCGACCAGCATCTGGGCACGTTCATTCACCACGGCATCGACGACTGGAACGACGCCGGTTATTCTTTTTGCGTGCTGTCCATCGCAAATCTCTACTTACGCTGGTGGGCGCCGCTGGAACCGGGCAAGAACCGCCGGGAGGGAATGTCCGAACATCTGGGCGAATTTCTCGATGGGCTTGGAAATAAAATCACCATGCTGGCAGTTGCCAATCCCAGCCCGGAGGAAAATAANNTGAATGTTGGCCGAGAAACGTGGATGTTGCAGACCCGGGAGCCAGGCAATATCCCGGCTGGCCTGCGACCATCAGGCAAGAGGACAACTACGCCCTTAAGGCGACGGCTTATCTACCTACAATCGAAGTTCAGTCCGCTGCAGGCGGAACCAGTCCTGTGCTACAGGTGATAGATGAGTCGAATGGCGAAATCGTCTACACGCTTGCCATCAGTGGCTCATCGTACAGGCCCAAGGTCTTCAAGGATGGAAGCTACACTATCCGCGTCGGTCAGCAAGGAACCAGCCAGGTGAAAACCATCGGCGGTGTTCGGTCGCTGCCGCCTGACAAAAGCCAAACGGTCAAAGTAGCATTCTGAAAGGCGTTACGTGAAAATAGTCTTGCGAAAAGTTCTCGGCGTAATTCTTATTATTTTGGGTTTTATCGCCTTGATTACTCCTTTTTCGCCCGGCTCGTGGCTCATATTGGTAGGGCTGGAAATTTTGGGCTTCGGCTTGGGCTTGCGACTCTTGTTGACGCGGAAGCTATCGTCCGCCTCCCGCAAAGCGGGGTCCTTGCTCTTGAAGGAAAAACATAGAAAAAAGCTGGCGGATTTAAGCCAGAAGGTCAAGCGGATATTCGGTGTTGGCTCTTCGCCGGCCAATCCGCCGGACCCGCCGGGGACGGGTCAGGCTAAGTCCGGCGATCCCCGCTTGCGCGGGGACCCGCCGCGGTCGGGAATCTCACACTAACGAGGAAACACAGGGGAATTTTCTATGCCGAAACGCCAGGACATAAGGAAAGTGATGATTATCGGCTCCGGCCCCATNNCAACCCGGCAACCATTATGACCGATCCTGGGATGGCGGATGTAACCTATGTTGAGCCGCTCGACCTGGAGACTATGGTAAAAATCATCGAAAAGGAGCGGCCTGATGTACTGCTACCCAATCTTGGCGGCCAGACCGGGCTGAATCTATCTTCGGAGCTGGCCCGCGCAGGCGTGCTCGAAAAATACGGCATCAAAGTCATCGGCGTTGATGTCGACGCGATCGAGCGCGGCGAAGACCGTGTCGTCTTCAAGGAAACGATGCACCGACTCGGTATCGATATGCCTAAAAGTGCCCCGGCCTATAGCGTGAAAGAAGCCGAGAGAGTCGCCGACCAGCTCGGCTACCCGGTGGTCATTCGACCAGCCTATACGTTAGGCGGCACGGGCGGAGGCGCGGTCTTTAACATTGAAGAGCTGCGCACCATCGCAAGTCGAGGGCTTTCCGCAAGCCTCGTGGGACAAATCCTGGTCGAAGAGTCCGTTCTTGGCTGGGAAGAGCTGGAGCTTGAAGTCGTACGCGACGCCAGAGGTCAGAAGATTACCGTCTGCTTTATTGAAAATGTGGACCCGATGGGCGTGCACACCGGCGATTCGTACTGCACAGCTCCTATGCTCACAATCGACCAGCAGCTGCAAAAGCAACTGCAGAAATACTCTTACGACATTGTCGACGCCATCGAGGTCATAGGCGGCACAAACATCCAGTTTGCCCACGACCCTGATACGGGTCGAGTAGTCGTTATCGAGATAAATCCGAGGACTTCGCGGTCGTCGGCTCTGGCCTCCAAAGCAACGGGCTTTCCGATTGCCTTTATTTCTTCACTGCTTGCGGTGGGACTTACACTCGACGAGATACCCTACTGGCGAGAGGGAACGTTAGAGAAATATACACCGTCGGGAGACTACGTGGTCGTCAAATTTGCCCGCTGGGCGTTCGAAAAATTCAAGGGCGTTGAAGATAAGCTCGGCACACAAATGCGGGCGGTCGGCGAGGTGATGAGTATCGGCAAAAACTACAAAGAAGCCTTTCAAAAGGCTATTCGCTCGCTCGAGATCGGCCGATATGGCCTGGGCTTTGCAAAGAATTTCAACAAGCTGTCGCTCAATGAGCTTCTCAGTCTTTTGACCTTTCCGACAAGCGAGCGGCAATTCATTATGTACGAAGCCCTGCGCAAAGGCGCTAATGTACAGACTCTCTACGAGAAAACACGCATCAAGCACTATTTTCTCGAACAAATGGCGCAGCTCGTTGCGCTGGAGGAAAAGATTCTCAAATACAAAGGCAAAAAACTGCCGGATGGACTTCTGGCCCAGGCAAAAAAGGATGGCTTTGCCGACAAGTATCTCTCGAAGTTGCTGGGTGTGGCGGAAAGTGACATCCGTCGGCGGCGCACCGGCCTGGGCGTAGTCGAGTGCTGGGATGCCGTGCCCGTCAGCGGCGTGGAAAACGCCTCGTATTACTACTCCACCTACAACGCACCAGACAGGGTCGCGACCAGCAAGAGACGCAAGATAATGGTTCTGGGCGGCGGCCCCAACCGCATCGGCCAGGGAATCGAGTTTGATTACTGCTGTGTGCACGCGGCTTTTACCCTGCGCGATGAGGGATACGAGTCGATTATGATCAACTGCAATCCCGAAACTGTCTCAACCGACTACGATACCTCCGACAAGCTTTATTTTGAGCCGCTTACTGTCGAAGATGTTTTGAGCATATATGAGAAAGAAAAGCCCGAAGGCGTCATCGTCCAGTTTGGAGGCCAGACGCCGCTGAATATCGCCGGCGAGCTGGCTCAGGCAGGCGTGCATATAATCGGGACATCGCCGGAGACAATAGACTTGGCGGAAGACCGCGACCGTTTCCGCAAGGTCTGCGCAAGGATGGGCATACCGCAGCCCGAGTCTGATATGGCCGGCAGCCCGGAAGAGGCGCTTGCCATCGCGCAGCGGATTGGCTATCCGCTTATGGTTCGGCCATCCTACGTCCTGGGCGGACGGGCTATGGAAGTGGTGCACGATGAAGAAATGCTTCGGCACTACGTTGCTGCTGCGGTGGAGGTGTCGCCCGAAAGGCCGATTCTGATCGATAAGTTCCTGGAGAACGCCATAGAGACCGAAGCCGACGCCATCTCCGACGGCACTGATGTCTTTGTCCCGGCGGTTATGGAGCACATCGAGCTGGCGGGCATCCACTCCGGAGATTCAGCTTGTGTCATCCCGCCGGTCAGCATACCCCAAAAGCACATCGACACTATCTGCAGGTACACCAGAAAAATCGCAACGGAGCTCAATGTTGTCGGCCTGATGAACATTCAGTACGCCATTGCAAACGATATTGTCTACATTCTCGAGGCTAATCCCCGCGCATCTCGTACGGTGCCGCTGGTCTCAAAGGTCTGCAATATCAATATGGTTCGGCTCGCTGTTCAGCTTATGCTGGGGAAAAAACTTGCTGACCTAAACCTGAAGCAACGTTCCATCCCGTACTTTGGCGTAAAAGAAGCTGTGTTTCCATTCAACATGTTTCCGGAGGTCGACCCGGTGTTAGGCCCGGAGATGCGCTCGACCGGCGAGGTGCTGGGATTGGCTGACTCATTCGGCCTTGCCTTTTTCAAATCTCAGCAGGCTGCTAAACAAAAACTTCCTTCTAAAGGCACGGTCCTGATGACTGTTACCGACCCCGACAAGGCCGGGGTTGTGAAAACCGCCCAGGAATTTGAAAAGCTCGGCTTCAAGATAAAGGCGACAGAGGGAACCTACAAATTCCTCGTCGGCAGGGGCGTAAAAGCCGAGCATATCCTGAAAATGCACGAAGGCAGACCTAACATTGTGGACGCCATCAAAAACGGCCAGATCCAGCTTGTCATCAATACTCCTGCCGGCAGATTGGGTAAGTACGACGACTCTTATATTCGCAAGGCTGCCATAAGGTACAAGATTCCTTATATTACGACTACCGCGGCAGCCGCGGCCGCAGTCAAGGGCATTGCCGCCAGCTATCAGTCCGCTGCCGGCCCCGATACCATCGGGGTGCGTTCACTGCAAAGCTATCACGCGCTCTTAGTAATCCCGCCATAGTGATGGCGGGGTTAACCGGTTAGCCCCGCCATGGTGATGGTGGGGTTCCACTTGAAAGGTCGCAGCGTGAAGAAATCCCGCATAGTTGTCCTCACGGTCGTCGTCACTTTGGCGGTTGTTTCAACAATCGGCGTGCTAATTTGGAGGAAAATTAGCGCCTCGCGCAAGGCTCTGGTGGTTCAGGTCGATAATGCTCGGCGTGGTGAATTGACAGAATTTGTCAGTGCTCCCGGCGAGATTGCACCCAAGACATGGGTGCAGATAAGGGCAAGAGTCGCTGCGCGAATTGAAGAGCTGCCCTATGAAGAGGCAGACCGGGTAACTTGTGGCGACCCCAATGCCAATCCGCCGGCGCCGGCATCGGTGCTGGTACGGCTGGACGCAAAGGATGTCCAGAGCCAGTTGCGGCAAGCCGAGGCGAGTCGCGCGGCTAGCCAAGCCCAAATCGATGTTGAGAAGGCAAGAATCGCCGGTCAGCAAGCGAGTCTTGTAGGCCTTGCTGCCTCGGTCAAGCAAGCCGAGCAGGATTTGCAGCGCCAATATACATTGCTCCAGTCCCAGGACATAAGTCAGGCCAGTTACGACCAGGCTAAGCTCAAGCTCGACGATCTGAAAGCGCAGTACGATGCCGCTGAGCATAGTTTGGAGGCCGCAAAGCTGAATTTGGTGGTCTTGCAGCATAACCTTGAGGCGGCTGACGCCAGGATCACCCAGGCCCGCGATGCTCTTAGCTACACGACCATTACCTCCCCTATCGACGGTGTGGTGATGCGGATTAGGACAAAAGTCGGGGAACTCGTGATTCCTGGAATAATGAATAATCCGGGGACACTGATTATGGAGGTGGCGGATTTGTCTGCGATGCTGGTCGTGACGCAGGTTGACGAGGCAGACGTTGGCAAATTAGAAGTGGGCCAGAAGGCTACCGTTCATGTAGACGCGCTGCCCGACCGCGAATTTACCGGTGTCGTTGATTCAATTGCTTTGGCACATGATGTGACGTACAGCATGACAAAATACTATAGAACTGAAATCTTGCTTGATGACACTAAAGAGAATTTACATTCAGGCTTGACTGCTCACGTGGATATTGAGACGCGCAAACACACCGATGTTCTTAAGGTGCCCAGTCAGGCGGTATTGGGTCGCGAGGTTGACATTCTGCCTTTGGATATCCGCGAAAACTCTGCCGAGGTGGATACCACCAAGACATACGCAACCGTAGTTTACCGTTACACCAACGGCAAAGCGATGGTAACGCCGGTTAAAATCGGACAAAGCGACCTGACCCATACTATAATCCTGTCGGGCATTACAGAGCAAGACAGGATAGTCGTTGGGCCTTACAAGGTGCTCGAGAAGCTTAAGCACGGACAACAAATAAAGGATGAGCGCGAAGTCCAGCCAAAGAAACCGCCTGACCGCCGCGAAACGCAGGTTAATCCTAACAAGTCACGAGATGATGGACAAGGCTAAAAAGTTGATAATCCATCTTCAGAATGTCACCCGGATTTACAAAGTGGGTGTGGAGCGTATCCGTGCGCTCGATGGAATCGATCTACAGCTATGGGAGAACGAATACGTTGCAGTGATGGGTCCTTCCGGCTCGGGCAAAAGCACGTTGATGAATGTTCTGGGGTGCCTGGACCGCGCCACTTCAGGCTGCTATGAGCTGGACGGACATGACATGACGAAGATGAGTGACGCGGCGTTGGCTCGCATTCGCAATGAACGAATCGGCTTTGTTTTTCAGACATTCGAGCTGCTCGGGCAGCTAACTGCTTTGAAGAATGTTGAGATGCCGTTGATTTATTCGCGAGACGGCTGGTGGTCTCGGCGAAAGCGCGCTATCGTCGTACTCGAGCGAGTTGGGCTGGCAGACCGGATAAAACACAAGCCGAATCAGCTCTCAGGCGGTGAAAGACAGCGCGTGGCTATCGCCAGGGCTCTGGTCTGTAATCCGAGCATCCTGCTGGCGGATGAACCGACCGGCAACCTCGATAGCAAAACGAGCGAGGACATCTTGGGACTGTTTGATCAGCTTCATCGGGAAGGACAGACGATTGTCATAGTGACGCACGAAGAAGGCGTGGCGCGCCACGCAAAGCGCATAATCCACATGAGAGATGGTCGGATTTACAGTGACCTTCCACAAGAGCAAGCCTGCCCTGAGGCCCTACCTTCGCAGGGACAGGCTCCGCCCCCGCGAACGCGGGGGGGCCCGGCCTATAAGGCTACCCAGAACTCAGTAAGCGAGGAGCTGGCATGAAGGCTGTGATATTGGCGCCGGCAGCGTTCGTCCGTCTGTTGTACCAAAGTGTATATCTGGCGCTGGGGCAAATCTGGATAAATAAGACCCGCTCAATACTGACAACTATCGGCATTGTAATTGGCGTCGCCTCGGTCACTGCCGTTATCGCAGCTCTTACGGGGCTAAAGGCCAAAGTGCTCAGTCAGGTGGAAACTTTTGGCACTAACACTATTTTCATTCTACCCAAACAGCCGGAAACAGGGTCGTTGCGTCACGCATCATGGTGGACCATTCGGTTTTTGCCCGAACACTTTGATGGTTTGCTTGAACATTGCCCTTCGGTGGCCTGCTTTAGCAGGATAGCTTGGGTACAGCCGCGTCCGGCTCGACACGGTGAAAGGTCGGCTGAAACTGTCCTTATTCTCGGTATCGAGCCCACCTACCACCAGATCGAGTCTCGGCCCGTTGTCCTCGGAAGAACATTTTCTGTTGTTGATGACGTACAGGCACGCTATGTGTGTTTGATTGACACTAAGTTACGCAACAAGCTTCGCCTGGACCGAGACCCCATTGGGCAGTCCATACTTTTAGGTCACAACAGATTTCACATTGTCGGCGTTGTCGAATGGCGCCCTCCGTTGGATCCTGCGCAAGCCCCTGAAGAGTACTACCAGGTGTTTATCCCATTTAGGACTGCTTTCAAGCTGGCAGAGCCGGGAATTGCGGCCTTGGCGGCAAGCAAGTCAGCCGAAGTCCTGGAAGAAGCCGAAGCCGAGATAAGTTTTTTCCTTCGCCAGACGCGCAATATTAGGCCTACCGAACCCGACACGTTTCAAGTTGCGTCAATAAAAAGTGCGCTGGAGACGTTCAACAAAATAGCGCTCATAGTGACACTCGTGGCCGGGGGCATTGTGGGAATTTCTCTTCTGGTGGGGGGTGTAGGCATTATGAATATCATGCTGGTCTCGGTGTCCGAAAGGACCAGAGAAATAGGCCTTCGCAAAGCAGTGGGAGCGAGGAAATCCGCGATTCTAACCCAGTTTTTGATTGAATCTCTGGTCTTGTGCTTTATCGGTGGTCTTGTTGGGATTGGTGTTGGCCAGCTTTTAACCATTGGGATAGCCAACATCCCCAAGGTTGAGCTTGATAGGGCATATATCCCTTTGTGGGCAATAGGGGTGTCATTATGTTTTGTCGGTTCTATAGGCATCTTTTTCGGAATGTTTCCGGCTATTAAGGCCGCCAGACTTGATCCTATTGAGGCACTTAGACATGAGTAAGACGGGGAAATCAAACGGTTCATTGTTCTTTGTTCGTGGTTCGTGGCACGGCCATCTTGGCCGTNNCGGGCTGGAAGCCCGTGCCACCGATGAATCCCTTAATTTTGCATTTTGCATTTTGCATTTTGATTTTTTCAGCCGGCTGCGAGCAGTTTTTCGGCGGCGCAGACGTTCACCAAATCAAAATTGCGCCGGAAAAATTACGAAGGATAGAGACGCTTGATTTGGAGCAAGTCAAGAGCGGGGAAACCAAAGACACAGACCCGAACAAGCCTGCCCTGAGCGAAGCCGAAGGGACGCCTCCAGAGAAGCTTGCGCTGTCTTTGGAGCAGTGCCGGGCGTGGGCACTGGAGAATAACCTTGACCTCAAAGTCCAGCTTATCAGTCCCACCATTGCTGCCGAGCGTGTCTCGCAGGAAGAGGCTAAGTTTGAGGCTGCTTTTTTCTCAAATGTCTCCCTCAATAAGTCTGACACGCCCATAGTCTCGTATCTGGACATAATTTCCGGCTCAAAGATAGACTACTTTCGTACAGATTTGGGCGTCCAGGTGCCGTTGCAAACCGGCGGGACGGTGACCTTCGATTTGGCGAACAGCCGGGTCAAAACGGATGCACAGCTAACTACCTTCAACCCTTACTACGATTCGGACCTCTCGCTTTCGATTAGTCAGCCGCTTTTGCGAAACGCCGGCAGGTGGGTCAATACGTATTCAATTCGGATCGCAGAGTACCAGCGGCAGATTACTGATGCCACGACAAAGCTGGAGGTGATTCGAGTTATTGCTGCTTTGGATCGGGTGTATTGGCGGCTGTACGCGGCCCGGCGTGAGCTGGAGTTGCGGCAAAGACAGTATGAATTGGCGGAGGCACAGCTTGCGCAGGCTCGTCGTTTCGTTGAGTCGGGTCAGAGACCGCCGGTAGAAATTATCCGCGCCGAGGCCGGCGCGGCGCAACAGCTTGAGGCCATTATCGTAGCCCAGAACAACCTGCGAGACCGAGAGCGCGAGCTAAAGCGAGTAATCAATAGGGCAGAGCTACAGATGCAAACGCCTACCGTGCTTGTACCTTTGACTGAGCCGGACCCTGTACGCTACAAGTTGGAGCCGCAACAATTGGTGCAAAAGGCCGTAGAGAACCGCATGGAAATGCTCGAGCTGGAGCTGCAGATTGCTCAGGATACCGGCACGCTCGATTATATGCGCAGTCAGGCGCTTCCTTTGGTCACTTTGGATTATAGGTACAATATCAACGGCCTGGGCGCAACAGAGGATGATTCATTTGATTTGCTTTTCAATAAGAAATTTGAGGATCATCGCCTCGGGCTGCAACTTGTGGTACCGTTAGGGAATTCCGCGGCTGAAAGTCGGCTGCGTCAGGCTTTTTATCAGCGAGTCCAGCGATTGGCCAGTCGTGACAGTCGCCGGGCGATTATTGAATTAGAAGTGCTGAATGCAATCGACCAGGTGGAAGCCAACTGGCAGCGCATCCTGGCCAGCCGTCAGCGAGCGATTTTGGACGGGCGCCTCTTCGAGGCTGAAAGGCGGCAGTTTGAGATTGGGCTGCGTACCTCCACCGACGTGCTGCAATCGCAGATCAGCTTTGCCGATGCTCAGAGCGCCGAAATCAGGGCACTGGCCGAGTATCAGATAGCACTGGTTGATCTGGCCTACGCTACCGGAATGCTGCTCGGCGCCGCGAAGGTGCAGTGGCAGCCGGTGACAATTGACAATTGACAATTGTAAATCCCGATTTAGCCCCCCAATTTATTGGGGGGTTCGTCGCCGTGCCGGCGACGGCTAAACAGGCGAGCCTCTCACCCCACGTATCCGGTTACGGCTCGGCCTGCGCTCCCCGCTTTTGCGGGGACAGGCTTGCCCCTGCGGAAGCAGGGGCGAGTTGACTTCTTGCTTCTGCAATCAGCTTGAGCATCTGATCGGCCTGGGCTTGAATCTCGGGGTCGGCGTTTGTCACTCTCGAATTCCACTTGCGGTAGTATCTATTAAGTTGCCGGCGTGTGTTTTCCCTTCCCATATTTGGCGTGATCCCAAGAATGACCTCAGTGTTCTTTACCTGATGTATATTTACCGGCAGAAGTTTCTCCATCATCTCGCGAAACCTATCCATATCGACTTCGAGCCAGGTCGCTATGTATTTCAAGACCGTCAATTCTTCAGCAGCCGCTGTTCCCTTGGCCCGTGCCACCTGCAGGCAAAGATCCAAAATGTCATAACGGTCGCTGACCGGGGCAAGTTCCACAATCTCCTTGCAGACCTTGTAGATGTCCAGCTGATTGCCCTTCTGAAAGAATCTAACGGCGTGGTCTAACGCCTCTTCTAATTTGGTCCCGATGCTTCCGGATGGCAGGAGGTTGGCTATCGCCCATTGTTTTATAACCTGAACCTCCGCGTGGTACAGCTTGTTATCTGCGGCGCTAATTGCAAATGCTAATGCTACTGCCAAGCTCTTTGTACGGTGAACATTTTCCTGCAAATCGACGTATCCGAAATCAGGATTTTCGCAGATGAAAAGGCGCTCGGCATAGGCGAGCTCCGCCGTAAGGTGTCCTGGGGATTGACCATTCTGGCCGGACAATAGCGATACGCTGAACCGCAGGACTCTTTTGCCTTTGTGAGGAAATAGAAGCCAGTCGAGATTCAGATGTGCGACCGTCGTCCAATCCGACAGCGTGGTCACTCTGTTGGGAAGCCTGCCCAGGTCGGCGCGGTAGCAAAAAACCGGCCTGGGGAAATTGACGGGTGGCACGGCCATCTTGGCCGTNNGGCTGGAAGCCCGTGCCACAATTCGAAATTTGAAATTCCCGACAGGACCGGTTTGGCTTTGCCCGGTCCATCGGTCACATCGCTTATTAAAATTTGCACGGTCGCATAGTCATTGTCACCGGCTGTCCGGATCGAGCCGGCAACTTCAATTGTAAAAGCGTCAAAGACCGAATCGTCTCTTTTCTGCCTGGTAAGCTGAACACGGCAGTTAAAGGTGCTCAGAGCTTGCCCTGAGCTTGTC
>JAFNGF010000176.1 GCA_017885385.1 Planctomycetota bacterium | reverse complement strand
CCCCGCCGACAGGCGGGGGCTAAGGAGGGTTTTCAAATCCAACTTTGTCTGCACAAAAGGATTTTCTATTGAGATGCCGTCGCAGAAGCGCAGTCTGGCACTGCGAAATATGCCCATATTGCGATCGGGCGGCGGCGGATTCCAATCGACAAAGCCGATAGAGAAATCGCCCCGCTTAGGCGGCACGACCTCGACCGCAAGTGCGTTCTTCCCTGCGGTAACAGACCTTGAAACATCGTACTGGAACCGGCGGAAAGCTCCTTTTTGTTGCTTCGAGCTCGCAATCTGCCCGCCGTTCAGCCATATATTCGCAGCGNNGTTTTCCACCAAAGCAGCTAATACTGTTGAGGGCACAGAAGCCGGATACCAGCCACGGGCGTCAAAGCCTGGCTGTGACAGCTCCTCTGGAGGACATTTAACCTCGGCTGAAGACTGAATCATCCAGCCACGGGTGAGTAACCTAACGTGTCGATAATCACATCCACTCATCGCTTGCAGTCACCACGTAGATTTGTTACTTTGATCGTTCAACCCCGACAAGTCGGGGAACAGCATTGAACCTATACAAGGAAGATACCATGAGCAGACTTGCCGTCAAGGGCGGAAAGCCCGTGCGGGACGTAAGAACGAATCCCTGGCCGAAATGGCCCGTCTGGGATAAAAGCGAAGAACATACCCTGCTTGAGGTGTTAAGAAGCGGCGTCTGGTCATATAACGGCCCCAGAGAGTCGGAATTCAACAAGGCCTTTGCGGAGTTTATTGGCACTAAATATGCTCTATCGGTCGCCAACGGAACCGTGAGCCTGCAACTGGCGCTGGAGGCGTGCGGCATCGGATGGGGCGATGAGGTGATTGTGCCCGGACTGACCTGGCAGGCGACGGCAGCAAGCGTCGTGGACGTAAACGCCGTGCCGATACTGGTTGATGTATGCGAAGACACCTGGTGCATCGACCCGGCAAAGATTGAAGAAGCAATCACGCCGCGAACGAAGGCTATTATTCCGGTTCATCTGTACGGAAGTTTTGCCGACATGGACGCGATCACCAGGATTGCCAGGAAACATAATCTTCGGGTGATCGAAGATTGTGCCCATAAACACGGCGGCGAATGGAACGGGAGAAAAGCAGGCAGCATCGGTGACATCGGAAGTTTCAGCTTCCAACTATCGAAACTAATGACAGCCGGCGAAGGCGGAGCTCTTACCACGAGCGATTCTGGACTGTATGAAAAACTCGATGCGCTTAGGAATTGCGGCAGAAGACCTGAGAAAGAAAAGCCAGCCGAGCCTACTCCGCCGAAGCGGCTGCGAAGGCCGGACAAGGCGGCAGGAATCTACAGCGATGAAGGTAATTTCATCCAGTCCGGAAACTATCGAATCACGGATTTTCAGGCTGCCCTGCTTATTGAAGCGCTAAAGCGGCTCCCGCAGCAGAACGGCCTTCGCCAGGAGAACGCCAGATATTTCAACTCCTTGCTGTCGGGACTTCCGGGCGTACTGCCGATGCAGCGTGACAATAGAGAAACAATGGCTGCATATTACAACTTCTCTTTCAGATATAAGCAGGACGATTTCAAAGCGCCGCCGGCGACAGAATTCAGAAAAGCTCTATCTGCGGAGCTTGGCTGCCCGGTCGAGGCGAGCTACGAGCCGCTTAACGCCTGTGCATTGTACACGCCGCATACCAAGCCCTGGCGGCACAAACTCACAGACAAATACTGGCAAGAAATCAACCCCGCGAGGTTTGAGCTGCCGGTTTGTCACAGAATCTACCGTGAAGAATCGGTGTGCTTTCACCACTGCGTTTTAATGGGCACAAAAGCCGATATGGACCTGATAGCAGAAGCAATCCAGAAGGTCTATGAGAACACAGAGCAGATTCTGTAGCGTGGGCTTCAGCCCACCAAGAAGGTGATGGTGGGGCGACCCCCCTACCCCTTGCCACGGCCCATAGATTTGAGAAGCATCGCCAATGCTATCGACGCCATTATCAGCCCGGCAACGAGGTTTGTCATCTTGCCGATAAATGTCTCTGTGAAGAAGATGGAGATAATGACTATCAAGCTAAAGGCCAGCATAAAAATGCCCAGCGCTCTATTTATCTGTGCCTGCTGGAGTTTTTGCGGCGTGTTTTTGTCTGTGCCTCTTTCAATATTCATAAGTGCTCGTTTTCAAAAGATGTAATAGGTGATGAAGATAAAAACTAAATCCGCAATTGCCCACAGCTTCAGGTTGTGCCACCATCTGGGATTTTCGAGCCCTTCGTATATGTAATCGCTGGGAATCATCAATACGAGCAAACCGATAACAGCGAAAAGAGCCAGAAAGACTCCTTTGGCGACGCCCATCGGAATTCCAGTTAACCAGTCGAAGTTCAGCATGTCGTTGCGCCCTGATTATTTGCCTACTCCGCCGAAGCGGCTGCGAAGGCCGGATCTGCCTTGCTCTTTTTCATGCAGCCGATAAACCAAGCCGTATAAGCGCTCCCGCGGATATGGTGTTGTCATCAAACTGACTACGGTTGTGATTATAAAGCCGGCCACAAAAGACCACCAGGAGACATAGAGAAAGGGGTCCTCAATAGTGAACAGCGAACCCTTGAATACATAAAGTATCGCAGAAACGGTAATGCCGCCCACCAATCCTGCCAGACCGCCCCACTGTGTGGCGCGAGGCCATAACATTCCCAAGAGCAGAACTGAGAAAATTGGCCCCTGGAAAAATGACAAAAAGGTTTGCACCGCAACATATATGCCCGGAAAGAAGCTGCTCACAGGCGAGGTGATAACGCCGAAAACAAGCAAAACGACTGTCGCGATTCTGCCCACGATAAGATAGTGACGGTCGCTTGCCTGCTTCTTGATGAACTTCTCGTAGATGTCCTTGGTCCACAAGGCTGCCGTAGAGTTCAGGATCGAATCGATGCTGGACATTAGCCCGGCCAGAAGCGCGGCAAACAGCAGCCCTGTCAGGCCCGGCGGCAGCAGTGTCCGTATCAACATGCCAAAGGCCTGATCTCCATCCTCCAGCCCAGGATGAATGACGATCGCAATTAAGCCCGGAAACAGCACCAGCACCGGAATGAACATCTTTAGAAACGCCCCCCATATCATACTCGCCTTAGCGTCCCATTCACTCTTGGCAGCAAGACATCTCTGGACAATCGCCTGATTGCCAATCATATAGGCATTGGCCATCACAAACGTCAGTCCGAAAAGGATGCCCGTCCAGGGGAAGGGCGTATTCGTATTTGCCGGCAGTATCAGCTCAAAATGATTCCGGTAGGCATCGCCCATAGCGGCGATTTTATCAGATAGACCGCTCCAGCCGCCGACATGGTAAAAGCCAAGAAAGACCAAGGCAGCCCCACCCACATACATAATGATCATCTGAACCACATCTGTCATAACCACAGCGGTCAGTCCGCCGGAAACTGTGTAAATGCCAACTACGACTGCAGTCATGATGATGGAGAACCAAACGGGCCAGCCCATAAGCGCCTTTAGAAGAACGGCGCTGGCCCAAAACATAATGCCCAGATCGAAGGCAAAGAAAATAATCCAGGTCAAAGAGGCGACCGTCCGAACATAATCGTTGTAGCGTCTGCCCAGGTATTCTGGGATGGTGTACAGGCCCGCCTTCCAAAAGTACGGGACAAAGATAAAAGCCGCCAGCAGCATAGCCGGCACAGAGCCGATCCAGTCGAAATTGCCCACCGCGATTCCGTAGCGGTATGCCTGACCTGAGACTCCTATAAAATCCATAAGGCCGATGTCGGTCGCCACTATGGACATGCCTATGGCCCAGAACGGCAGCGTTCTGCCAGATAAGAAATAATCGCCGGCTGAATGAACGAATTTCCGCAAATAGAGTCCCAGCAGAACCATGCCGACCATGTACACGACAACCACCACATAATCGATTCCACTGAGCATCAGGGCAATTGTAAATTGACAATTGACAATTGAAAATTGAAAATTGTCTTGATGGCCAACAAAAGTGAAAAACCAAATCCGTCGCCCAAAATGGCCCGGTTCACAACCACCCACTGGAGTGTGGTTCGGGCAGCCGGTCATCCGGCATCTGCTAATTACCGCCAGGCCCTTGAGACGCTGTGCAGAACATACTGGTTTCCACTTTACGCCTATATGCGGCGGCACGGCTACGAGAGGCACGACGCCGAGGATTACACCCAGGAATTTTTCGCCCGCCTGCTGGATAAGCACGCCCTGCAGGTAGCCGATCCCAAGCAGGGCAGATTTCGCTCGTTTTTGCTGGGGGCATTGAAACACTTTTTGGCCAACGAGCGTGACCGCATCCGAGCCAAGAAACGCGGTGGCGGACGAAGGACGCTTTCTCTCGACTTCGAGGAGGCTGAAGGAAAATACACACTTGAGCCGGTTGAGCGACTTACCCCGGAGAAGGTCTTTGAGCGGTCTTGGGCGTTGACGGTACTGGAGCGGACGATGAACAGGCTGCAAGCCGAGGCAACCAGCACAAACAAACAGGAGCTGTTCGCCCATCTGAAAAGTCACTTGACCAGCAACAAGCGATCCATTCCTTACAGCAAGCTGGCGGACAAACTGAACATATCCGAGGGGGCGGTAAAGGTCGCGATGCATCGGCTCAAGAAGCGCTACCGAAAAATGCTGCACGACGAAATCGCCCAGACAGTTGCCAGCGAAGACCAGGTTGAGCAGGAGATTCGAGACCTTTTCGCTGCTTTGACGTAGGGTACCTGGTCCCCACTGCGTGGTAGGTCGAGCTGGCCCGGCGGGAGCCCCGCTGAGCCGCTACCTTATATGTTTGGAAAAAATGTGCCCTGGTGTGTAACCTTTCCGCTAGTTTGCTTAAGTAGTGGGTAGAAAGGACCAAGATCAAGAAAGGAACGGACGTTATGGCCGATGAAAACCGTTGTTCCGAATGTGGGAGCCAGTTGCCGGCTGATGCGCCACAGGGGCTCTGCCCGCAATGCCTTATGAAGGCCGGGCTGCAAACCGGCGCCGACGTCAATAAGGCTGACTCGGTCGATGCTCAAAGCGATGTTCCGACAAGCGCCGCACCACCAAGTGAATTTGTGCCACCTGAGCCAGCCGAGCTAGCCAGGCAGTTCCCTCAGCTTGACATTCTGGAACTGCTGGGCCAGGGTGGTATGGGCGCTGTGTACAAGGCCCGGCAGAGGCAGCTTGACCGCCTGGTCGCCTTGAAAATCCTCTCTCCGCAGCTCGTGCAGGATGCCGCCTTTGCCGAGCGATTTGTCCGCGAGGCGCGTTCTCTAGCCAGGCTGAACCACCCTCGCATCATCTCGGTTTACGATTTCGGCAAGACCGAGGCGGGCCTATTCTACTTTATTATGGAGTTCATAGATGGAACAGACCTGCGACGAGTTATCCAAGCAGAACAGCTTAGCCCGCCGGAAGCCCTGGCGATTGTCCCCCAAATCTGTGAGGCCTTGCAGTACGCCCACGATGAGGGCATCGTGCACCGCGACATCAA
>JAFNGF010000175.1 GCA_017885385.1 Planctomycetota bacterium | reverse complement strand
GTACCATGGGAGTAAGCATACAGCCATACGCCGTCCCAATCCTGGGCGGCGGCGAAGGATGCAATCATCGGCACACACTCCGCCTGTGAATCAAGCGGAGCGGGGTGGTTGTATTCGCTGACAGTAAAAGGCTTGCCAGCAAGGCGCTGTGCAGCCAGGCGGAAAAGAGTCGCCTCCTGNNAAGTGCCTTGCAGCCAAGCTCATTCTTGATGAATTTTCGCATATCGTCGAAGTGCGCCTTTTCGATCTCAGCTAAAAATATCACCCGGTCGAGCACCTGTTCAGGCGCCTGGCCGTCAGGAAATAAAGCAACATTATTTGCATCGGCGCCATATTGCCGGCGCAGCCAGGCATTAAACTTGCCCTGCAGCACATCAGCATAGTATGGCTGTAATGCCCGAAGAGCTTTGTCGCCATCCCACATAAAGAAGCTGTTTTCATTCGTTATTTCTACTATCGCCACCGCAGGGTCATCAGCATAGCGGACCTTGCGATACTTATTGATGTGCGTCAGCAGCTCGCGGGCGTACTGCTTCTGAGCTTCAATGAGGGCCGGCGTAAAAATGTTGCAGACCTTGTCGTATTGGCGATTTGTTTTCGGCAGACCCAGGTACTCACTGTGGGCACGACCGACGTGAAGGTTGATGTCTACAAAAATCCCGCGGCGCGCAAGCTGGTCAATAAAAAAGTCCAGCCTGTCAAGCGCCTCGGCTGAGATGGTTTTGCCGTCTTCGGCGTTCCAGATTCCTCGCGGCCAGCGGGCGGTATCCATGTGGTGACAGCGCACGGCGTTAACGCCGGCTGCAGCCAAACGCGCCGCGACGTATGGGGCATCCTCGTGTTTTGGGAAGTTCGCGCCAAATGACAAATTGACGCCCCAAAGGCGAACGCGCTGCCCACCACGATAAAAATGACCATCTGCAATGAGACGGTCGCTGTCGGTGTCAATCGGCTTGGCAGAAGTAACTGCAATCGCGGAATCAGGGTTTGGCTTGGCAGGAATAACAAAGGGCACAAAATCCTCCGCCACTACCCCGCTGCAGACAAAAGCCCAGAGCAGAAAGGTGCAAAGCTCTTTTGTGTACCGATTTGTTGTGTTGTTACCAGCTTGGCTAAAGCGCAGTCGACTTGTCACGGATTCCTCTCCTTCTTACATATCTTCAAGTGCCTTGGGTATTGCATCGGTCCAGACGTTTTTGCCAATCGCCAAGATATTCTTCCCGCCACCTATTGACCGTTTTTGCACCGATGTGGCCTGCCTCTCCAAGAGGCGGCGCAGGGTCGTCGACCCACCAATTTGGCCGACCTTCCTTTCTGACAAACCGTCCGCCCCAGCTATCCTTTGTCGGGTCGTCCGGATTGCCGCGCAGCAGATACGCGTAACTGGGCGTGTCGCCCATTTTGATACTGCCGCCCTTCAAAGCGGCAAAATACGCCCCGAGGGCGCCGTGCCCTTTAACGTGCTTATCAACAAAGGCCTTATTTCCAAAGTCGCCGTCCTGCTGCCCGCCGATATACCAGCCCCTAAAAGTTGAATTATTGTAAATAAGCCACAAATCAGGATGATTCTTGTCGATATATGTAAAGGCATTGGGATCCTGCTTTTGGTTCCACGACGCAATAAAGTGCACGCGGATTTTTTCTTTTATGCCGGGCTCATCGGCAAGCGCCTGAGCAACATCGGCAGCTGAACCCCATACCAGCACATACAAAGGCCGCTCATCTTCTTTCTTTGCGCACCGAACAATCCATCGCGACCCCTCCGTAGAACTGCTATAGCCACGCTGCGGCGCAGCGTCTATCGCTCCTTGCTTTGAGATGGAGCGAAGATAATCGGGCGTGGGGTATCTGTCCGCCACACGAATGGCGGACAGGTGCGAATACCTGCTCAAGTTAGGATAATCCTTCTCATACTCATCTATTACTTTAAGGATGTCGATTTTTCGGCCTTTGCCGGGCGGCGAAGAGATTATGCCTTCGGTGTCGAACAAATCGCTATAGAGAAGATAATGAATCAGCGATTGAATATCATCTTCGTCGCTGCCGCCAATGTCACTCGATATGACGACCCGATAGCGATTCCCAGCCAATGCTCCACCGCCCAGAGCAAGCACGGTAGTAGGACGGAGGACGACCCCTACGGCGACAAACAGCACTGCAATAATGATAATGTCTGATTCAGTATGCCTTCGCATTATGCTAAAGTCTGTCATCAAACCAAGTGGGAAAACCCCCAAATAAATTTGGGGGCNNTTAGCCCCGCAATCCTTCGACCTGGCTCAGGACAGGTTTATTGCGGGGTTCCGTTGCTGGCAACGGCCTAAATATATTCGATTGTCGCCGGCGGCTTTGGCGTCAGGTCGTATAGGCAGCGGTTGACATCTGGGATTTCAGAGACAATCCGGCTGCAAATATGGTGAAGCTTTTCCCAGGAAAGTTCGGTCGCGGCTGCGGTACGGGCGTCGGTGCTCTCGATACAGCGGATGACAATTATCCGGCCAAACTCCCGCTTATTATTCCTTATACCAGTCGCACGGTCATTCAACAGAACAGCCATGTACTGAAACGCCCCGCTATCGCCGAGCTCTTGCTCTACAATCGCCGTTGCCTTCCGGACAGTCGCCAGACGCTCGCGTGTCACTTCGCCTACGATTCGGGTCGCCAGAGCCGGGCCTGGAAACGGAATCCGCTGGTAGATTTCAGCCGGCAGGTCTAAAGCCTTTGCCACTTCCCGCACGTCGTCTTTGCGCAGGGTCTTGAGCGGCTCGATGACGGAATAACCGTAAGATTGCCTGGTGTCGATGCCCAGCTGGGCAAGAATATTGTGCTGGCGTTTAATGCCGGCTACGGTCTCCTCGATATCGGTAAGAATGGTGCCGTGCAATAAGAACTTTGCGTGGGACTCTTTGACAATTCGGCTGAAAACCTTCGAGTAGAATGTGTCGGTTATCGCCTGGCGTTTCTCTTCCGGGTCCGTTAGGCCGGCAAGGGCATCGAGAAACTCTTCCTGGGCGTCCACTAATTCCACACGGATACCCAAAGAAGCAAAGGTATCAACTACTTGCTGGGGTTCGCCCTGCCGCATAAGGGCGTTGTCGATGAAGACGGTTTTAAGGCGATTGCCCAAAGCGCGATGGCCAAGCACGGTAGTCACGGCACTATCCACGCCGCCGCTGAGCGCGGTAATGGCTTTTTCGCCGCCAACGGTACGCTTGATATCGGCAATTTGCTCTTGAATGAATTTTTCGTAATCCATTACAACCCCTCGTGGCGAGATTTACGATTGCCGATTTCCAATTGGGGATTGAAAATCATAAATCGTAAATCGAAAATCGAAAATCATTTGGAATCTTAACGCGCCGGACGCGCCAGTGCAAGGGCAAAACTTTAGGCACGCCCGCGCCGAGCGGAGCGAAGGCGTCTGATTGTGCCAGTAAGGATTGGGTCTCACGCTGCCGTACCGGCAGCGGTTAAACAGTCGGAGGCCGTTCCGGCGACCGTGAAACAAAAAAACATCCTCACAGTTCTCTGCGCTCACCGGCTAGTTTAGCACCGTGTATCTCAAATGTCGAATCGAGCAGGTCCGGATTTGTGGGATTCTTCTTGATGTGCAGGCTTTTGGCCTTGACCAGGGCCTTTGATGATTCTACTTTCCAGAGAAAATCAACCAGCTGGCTAAGCGTCACGTTGTCCAGCTTTATCTCAACTATGGTCTGGCGGTAATTGGAGCCGAGAGGAACCGTATAGGGCTTCATTTTCGTGACTTTCTCCGCAAGCCCACATTGGCCGATCAGCGATTCCAAGAAGGGCAGCAGCTCAAATCCTTCATCCTGTAACGCCACTTTCGCCTGCAAATTGGCGAGATGTTCCCGCAAAAGAACATACTCGGCGCTTCTGGCACGAAGTTTTGCAAGCTCGCTTTGTTTCTCAGGGATCGTGCGCCTCAGTGTCTCCATTCTGGCAATAACAGGCTTGACTGTGAATGCAAATAGCGCCCAGACAGCTACCAAAACCGCTGAAGCAACTATCAGTAATTTCTCTCTTGGCGTTAGTCGTACCGTTATCATTGCGTCTCTGCCGCCGCCTCCAAGAAGGCATCTGCCGTGCCCGCGGCCCTGCCCGAAGATATTAAAATGCTAAAGCCTACCGCGCCACTCTGGACCTCTCGTTGAGCATCTACATCAACAAGCGCAAAACCTGGAACCTTCTGCAGGACCTCCTGCCACTGGTACACTGATTCAAACGAGCTACAGGTTCCGCTTATTCGGACTGAAGCGGACGTTATCAGCAGATCGTCAACTTTGAAACCACCTTGTGAGGGCATACTCGTGCTTATTGTCTGCAGAACATCCAAAGGTGCCAGACTGGTTGGATGAAAAGACGCAAAAAGTTGATAGTCCTTCTGGAAAGACTGTATCCTCTGCTCCAGCTGCACAAGTGGATTGACGATGTTTTTTTCATCGGGCAAGGTTGCACGGAAAACTTCGCTGACCTGGTTCTTCAGCCTGGCATAGTCTCTTTCCATATAAAACAATCGCGCCCGCGGGCCTATCAGCAGTAAAGCCGCAATTGCGACTAGAAGTGCCGCGCAGATTCTCATCTCTTTCTTCAGGTTCAAGGCCGGCTTTGCAGCAGCATCATCGGCTTGGAGAAAATTCACGCCCTTAGCCTTTTCCGGCGCCAGGACTCTCAAGGCAAGACCCTCAGCAAGGCATATCGCACCGTTGGCTTGACAGTCAGGGCTTCGCTCCACCTTAGCGTATGGATCAACGCAGATTGTCCGACAAGGCAGCTTTTCTTCTACAGCCGTTTTGAGCGACTCGATTGACCCGTTCGACCAGCCCAGGGCAGAGCTGGTCGAAGTCTCGGCGGAGACACCTCCTCCGGCTGCTAAATATAGCCTGGAGTCCTGCCCAATGTCGCAGCCAAATACCTTGCGCCAGGAGACCGCCGCCTCGCGTGCCAGAATCTGAGCGACCGCCTCGGCTGCGCCCGGGGCGGGCTGGTCTTGGCTTGCCCGCCATTCGTGTAGCGGGGCCGAACCAACGCTGTCGTCGGACCGGTAAGCAAGCCGAAGGTTCCTAACTATGAGGATATCGTTGTCCTGGGTTACTGCCAGCGTGAGGTGGGAGTCATCAACATAGGCAATAATGGCGACTCCCGTTGCGATTTCCGGATGGTTGACCGCGACGGTGGCACGTATGGCAAAGATCGCAGCTTCCGCCAGATCAGGATGCAATTTCGCCTCAGCTAAGAGATCGCATCGCTGCCGAACCAGCTCTCTGCTCACCGCCGCTGTGAGGACAGAATACCTCCCTTGCGACAACTGGCGGAACGAATGAGGCTGGGCAATAATCTGGCCTGGTGGTATCGGAAAATGTTGCTCGAATGCAGATGAATTATGCCGGCGTATTTGCTCAAGGCCGGCAGCATCGGTCTCCAGATTCCGATAGAAAACAGCATCCTGCGGCAGCGCGGTAGCTATTGCGGCCCGGCTGTCAAAACCGTGCTGGCGTACAAATGACTTCAGTACGTCGGGCAGCGAATCCGTGCTTCGCCGGGTTTGGCAGCTGAAGACCTTCTCAATGCGCAGCCCTTCCTCCATACGTGCGATCTGGACCGCCTGCAGGTACGAACAACCGATGTCTATGCCAATGCACCGCTTGACCATAATTTATTTGGCGGTTTTACCGCCCGTGTTCCTTGTAGAAGACCACTTCCACGCTTTTGGTTTCCGGATTTCTTCTGAGGACCGCCTCGATTGTACAGCCGAGATGATCGATTCTTGCCTCTGATTCAACATGATAATATTCATTTCCCCCGCTGACAGTCACGGTGTTTTTAATCGCCTCGTAGATGCCGTCAGTCACGCCGGGCACGTCACGCAGCTCTGCAACGCTCTCAAATGGCTTAACCTTTCGCCGCTCGACAATCATCGCAGCTACGGCAGTATCCATTTTCTCCGCTAAAGTCTCAACTACGACCTTGGGCGCAGAATTGATCCTGATTTTTCCATCGCCGTAGACAGTGACATAATTACGCATGCGCTGGAATATATCCGTGGTAACATCTTTTATCAGCAGCATTTCCTCAACGGCCTCGAGGGGCTTATTCTTGCACCGATAGGCAGGCTCAAGCGTACCGTAGTAGTCTGATTCCGCGCCCAAATTCTCACGCGTAACAAAGGGCAAACACGTGACCTCGTCATCGTCATCGGTCCAATCAATAATCGAAGGGACAAGACCGTAGCCGATATCGGATTGCCCCGTTTGCTCCCGGTTCAACAGGTCGATGAGCCGAAGCAGCCGATCTATTCGGGATCGATCCAATTTGCCGGTTTTGTCTTTTAGAAGGTTCACGTTCAATTTGCCGCTCTCTTCGCTGACGGTTATCAAGCACTCGCCGGGGCCCACAGTGACACTGTTTTCGCCCGAAAGCAGACTCAGTGTGCCTTTATCCGTATGGATGTCGGGATTATCCCTGATAGCCGCAATTGCCATATTCAGCCCCGCTCTTGCACAATTCAGGGCCTCTATCGACCTTCGCAAATGATCCACCGCACGCAGGTCGTTCCGGCATCTAAAGTTGAAGCCAAGCAGCAATACCTCCAGCAGCATAATCGTGCACAGCACGATTACCAGCACAAACCCGCTTTTCAATTTGCAATTTGCAATTTTCAATTTTCAATTTTCANNGCCGAGCGGCACGTATGCAGTTGTTGCCAAACGACATCGCCGATTATTTTTATCCTCACAGGTAATTTCAACTTTCGTTGCCAGCGGAGGTCTGCGTTTTTCCTTAAAATCCCATTTACTGAGCCATTTCTGCCCGTCATAAAATGTNNGCCGGGCTTCGGAGCCTCTCAATAAACCTCTCTTGGCTTAAAGATAGCAGTCCGCTGCTTTTATCAAATCTATATATCACTTCAAACAGCCCATTAGATAACTGCGGCCCTGCGGAAGATCCATCGGTCGTGACAAGCTGCAATACTTCACCGGCAGGCCTGTCCACGCCGCCAGTAAAATAGTTGGGCACTTTCTCAGCCAAGGTTTCATTCCGCAAAATCAATTTTTCCGGAGGCAGTGACTGCCCCAGCGTACCGGAAGCTTGCTGCATTTGCTCCACTCTGTGTACCGACTGCGGGGCGTATGCGCAACGTATCTGCCGGGCCATCTGCGACAATGCTTGCCGTGCCTGCTCAGATACTTCCATTGTCGCGTCGTACGCCTCGGTCGATCTGGCTGCGGCGAAATAGCTGCCATAAACCATCGAGACAATGACGGCAATTATGGCCACAGCAATAAGAATCTCCAGCAGCGTAAAGCCGGCTTCGGCTGACTTACTTATCAATGTAATCTCTCCGCGCGACATAAGTTGTCATCTGCAGATGATTCCGCCCGAGACGCTGTTTCCAGCTAACGTCGACCAGTATCTTTCGCAGCCCCGCGCCGGCTGCGGCGCTCAGCTGAGGCAGCCGCAGGTCCGTCACTTCCACCTGCCAGTCGAGCGATACTCCGTTGTCGGCTATAGTGCCTGAATTATTTCCCGGCTTCGGATAGCCCAGAGCCAGCGTCTCTGCGATTTTTCCCTCTGCCAAAAAAATAGCCTGAGAATTTACCCGTGCTCGGTCGGCAATTCTGATAGTAAGTAACTGGAGCCTCAGCAGTGCCAGCAGAGCGATCGAGACCACGGCAAGAGCAATCAACGCCTCAACGAAAGTAAAGCCGTTAGCCGGCACTATTCTAAGACCGGCGGCTGTATTCTTGCCCGCTATATTATTCTTACGCGTCAAGATTCCAGCTCTCGATGTCAGCATCATCTGCTGTGCCGCCGTCCTCACCGTCTCTGCCATAGGACTCCAGGTCATAATCTCTGTTACGAACTCCGGGAGAAATATAGATATATTTATTGCCCCAGGGGTCCACAGGCACCTTATCGAGGTAGCCGTCGCCGTTATAACCTTTTATGCCGGGGTCAGAGACCATCGCCTCAAGACCCTCAGAAGTGGTGGGAAAACGCCCGGTGTCGGTCTTGAATAAAGCTAAAGCGGATTCAATATTACGTATATCAATTTTGGCCTTGGTTCTCCGGGCCTGCTCAGGCCTGCTTAAAATCCGCGGCATAACAATAGTAGCCAACAGGCCCAAAATCACCACTACAATCATAAGCTCGATTAAAGTAAAAGCGGCGGCACAATTTCGCCGGCTCATTTGTCTGGCCATCGTTTAGCCTCCTAAAGCATCTGATTTATCTCGAATATGGGCAGCAAAACAGCCAGCACGATGAACCCAACTATGACACCCATAACGAGCAGTATCATCGGCTCAAGCAGCGAGGTTAGTGTCTTGGTGGTCATCTCCACCTCGCCGTCATACATTTCAGCGATATCTATAAGACCAGATTCCAGGTTTGCGCTGATTTGGCTCGTAGCCACGATATGGAAAACTACGGGCGGAAACAATCCGGTTCTCTTTATCGCCTCTGCTACAGAGTCTCCTTTGCTAACCCAATCCATAACCCTATCCAGAGCATCTGCGATGACGGTGTTCTGCGTCACCGTCTTTGCGATCCGCAGCGCGCTAATTATCGGAATGCCGCTGGCAAGAAGCATTCCTAACGTACGGGTCAGACGCGCGATTTCGGCCCTAAGAAAGAGCTTACCGAAAACCGGCAGCTTCAGCTTGGTACGGTCTGCCAATAGTCTGCCTTCCTTTGTTTTATAAGCCGCTGCAATTCCAAAAAAAGCGGCAAAGGGCGCAATAGCAATCAGCGGCAGATAAGTCCTCATAAAGCCGCTCACCGAGATGAGCAGTCTGGTAGGGGCCGGCAAACTACGATTCATTTCCAGAAAAATCTGTGTAATGCTGGGCACCACGTATGATAAAAGGAACACGACTACTGCTGTGGCCACAATAACCATCATCAGCGGGTAGGCAACTGCCGCCTTGACCCTGCTAATAAGCTGCGTGCGCTTTTCCAGCATCTGTGCCAGCCGCAACAGAACTTGCTCTAAGGTTCCGCCGGCTTCACCAGCCGCCACCATATTCACAATAAGAGGCGAAAATACACTGTCGTGTTTGCTCAGCGCATCAGCTAAAGAACTTCCCGTGTTGACGCTGTCACGCACTTCCGCCAGGATTCGGGCGAGCGGATCACCGTTGCCACCAAGGCTAAGGACCCTGTGCCTGGGCACGCTCTGCAACTGCTCAACTAACGCCGACAAAGCCTGTACAAGCGGCATGCCGGCACGCAAAAGCGTTGCCAATTGGCACGCCACCCGGCAGATTTCCCTCGTGCCTATTCTTGCGACTATGTCCCTGCTGTGCGATTGTTGAGCCATATCGGCACGGGTCTCGCTATCAGCCGTTCTATGGCCGCAGACCTGCCCGCCATGCGTGTGGCGGGCTCGCTCGCTGCTTGTCAAATCAGGTTCAAGCACTGACACGTTTAGCCGCCCCTATATTTGTTTCTACATCCTGCGTGACTCTGCAAACCTCATCGAGAGTAGTCTGACCCGCCAGCGCCTTACGCAGCCCATCCGCTCGCAAGGCGCTCATTCCCTTGCCTGTGGCGGCTTCCTTTATGATATGTGAGCCACGCCGTTTTATGATTAGCTCTCTGATCTCGTCGTCGACAACCAATAGCTCGAAGATTCCCGTCCTTCCGAAATAGCCGGTTTTAAGACAATTATCGCAGCCAAGGCCTTTATAGAACTGTCCCTGACTTACCAACGCCCTTTCACTTTCGCTCAACCCTGCCCTGAGTGCAGTGGCACGGGCTTCCAGCCCGTGGTTCACGGCCAGGATGGCCGTGCCACCAGAGCTTGCCTGCTCTTGAGCTTGGCAGGCGCTCTTGCAGCTTGGGCAAATCAAGCGCAGCAGCCGTTGCGCCATAACCGCAATGACCGAAGATGAAATAAGATACGGCTCGATTCCCATATCGAGCAGCCGAGTGACAGCCGATGCGGAATCGTTGGTATGTAAAGTGCTCAGAACTAAATGCCCTGTAAGAGAGGCCTGAATCGCAATCTCGGCTGTCTCAAGGTCGCGGATTTCTCCGACCATTATCACGTCGGGGTCCTGCCGGAGAATGTGACGCAGACAATTGGCAAACGTCAGATTTATCTTCGGCTTTACCTGCATCTGTCCGATGCCGGGCAGCTGATACTCGATGGGGTCCTCAACCGTAAGGATATTTCGCTCCTCGGAATTAAGCTCGTTGAGGGCGGCATACAAGGTCGTTGTCTTGCCGCTGCCCGTAGGGCCGGTGAGCAAAATTATGCCGTGTGGAACTCTGATCAAACTTCTGAAACGCTCAAGTATATCCGGCCCGAATCCTATCTGCGCTAGACTCAGATCGCCGGTGCCTTTATCCAGCAGTCTGAGCACTGCTCG
>JAFNGF010000174.1 GCA_017885385.1 Planctomycetota bacterium | reverse complement strand
TCTCTAACGACCAGGACATATTTGCCCGCTGCAAGCTCTAAACTGGGAAACGTAAAGTCGACGCCGTTGGTAAAACGCGCCAGGTTCAGGTTGATGGTTTCGCTGCCGATATTTTTTAGCTCAATGAACTCTTCATTCGGGTCATTAGGGTCATCGGTATCCGCTGGATGGTACATAATCTCGGTGATTCGCAGGTTTTCCGCCACCGCCCCAACCGCAAAGACTGCCTCATTAAGAGCGCTCCATGTGCTGCCGCTCAGCACTCGTGCTTTGACCTGGGTGCTCCTGGTCAACGTGATAGGCCCGGCGTATTTTGCCGCGGCCGGTGCACCTCCACCGCTCGAACCACCCGTGCTAGCGGTTAGCTCGACAGAAATGAGAAAGTCGGGATTGCTTGCCGACGAATTCATCCCGTGGACCGCAAGGATGTTGTCACCCTGTCGTAGGGCACCAATGTGACTGGAGATGTCGATGTCTTCGAACACAATAGCCGCGGAGTCTGAATGACTTGCAGTGGCTCTGGAATCCCAGCTCGGCTCACCGGTAAAATTACGTCTGGCCACCTCGATACCATTGATATACGCAACGAAGGCGTCATCATACCGCATTCGCAGGATTACCGAGTTGAACTGGCTCTGGCTGCTGGTAAAAGTAAAGGCAGTACGTATGTAACAACTTGCATTGCGGTTGTACATTTGTTCGCGCAGGTCGATATTGATAAGTGCTTCGTAGCCTGAGCTTGCTTCGAAGCCGACTCCGCCGATGCCGCTTATCCATGCTGAATCGTCAAAGGCACCGCCGCCCTTCCAGTTGTCAGCAATCGGGGCAGTTGGCACGAGCACTCGCTTAGCGGCGTTCTCAGAGATAAGGGTGAGTGTCGTGCCCTGCTGCGCTGTTTGTGACCGGCTTGGCTCGGAACCGTCAAGGGTGTAATAGATCGTGCCTGCCGGTGCCTGCATCTGCAAAGCAAAGCCGCTGGGAACCAATCCACCGTGCTGGCTGAACACCGGGGCGGTAACGCTTGGATACAAGGGAGCCAGAGCACCGTTGCTTAGCCTAGTGTTCTTGAGTTGGTTGAGAAAGACCTGGGCCCGGCTGGGGAAGAAGTTGTTGATTTCATTATTGATCGCGCTGAGCCAAGTATCCTTGGTGAGCGAGGCACTTCCCCAACGCGCGGACTCGGCGATAATCGCCATATCGATTTGCTGGGCACGGGCGCGGAAACGTTCGATAGTCGCACCCGAAGTCAACAGGCCGTTATCGAACAGGTATTTGTGTGCCCGGTCGGCGAAACGCATACAGTACTCAGGGTGAGCCATCAGCTCCTGATGTATCCACTGCGGGTTGCTGTAGCGGAATTGGTCGCCGCACTGATAAGGTCCGGTTCTATTCGTCAGGCCCCTCGACAGAGTATGCTCGGCGTCATGAACGAAGAACCGGAATCCTTCTTGCCCGCTACGGTTGCGGATGCCATACCAGTTATTCGTCTGCCTGTTGCCCAAGAAGTCGGAGATCGGGGCATCGCGGTCGCCATCGTAAAAGACCATCATCATGTAATCGATTAAGTTGTCGACATCCAACAGGACCGGATAGGCTGGGTTTCGCGTGCCATCGGGATTCAGGCCCTGGGCGCGATAGTAGCTATCAGGACTGTTGGACACCATGTTGCCCAATTCCCAGAGCCGCTGCCAGGCATCGAGGTTGCCATCCGTAGCCTCGATTGTGTAGCCGGCGTTCGGACCGGTGGCCTTGACACAGTCCCATTCTTCTCGATCGCCGCCGAAGTATGATGCCGCGAACGCTGCTTCGGGGCGCTCCTGCGTCAGAAAGATGCCCCAGTACTGGCCGTTGATATAAAGGTGATAATATCGGCTTTTGCTGTAGGCTTGACCCATCAGCCCCTGTGAGTCGCGTGCCCAGATGTCGCGACACATCGTATTGGCGCTACTGCCCTCGAAACTCCAGGAGTAGTTCTGGGCGGTGGCAAGGTCGACCTTATCGAAGCTGTCCACTCCTTCGTCGCCGAATAGCGGGTAGTCGAGCTTGCCGTCTCCATATTCGCTGCGGAAGAAAAGGCGGAAAGCGTGCTTCGGATTGTTGTCCTGGCGGCTGTATCCTCCGCGGATCCGTAGGCCGGCATTAATCTGAAAACCATCCTGCATCTCAGCGGGCAATTCCCAGCGGAGGCCGCCGTGACCGTCGGGCACTTTCACTAAATCGGGAAATCCTGGGCCGCCAGGGTCGGGCGGATAAATTAGCTCCAGCGATATCGGCCGCTCCCATGCGCTGCCGTGCTGGTTGGCGTTAACGTAAATGCCTTTGGTGCGGTCGAACAGGTTGTTAAGGTCGGTAACAACAGACATTGTCGGGATCGCGGTCAGTGCCTTTTCGAGCTGCGGTCCCCAGACCGGATGATTTACAATGTAGGCACCCATGCCGTATCTTAGCACCTGGCCGTTGATGTTCTCCGTGGGCCAGCCAGACCCGGGCGATTCACCCTGTGGGGACTGCCTTATCACGTCTTTGAGAAAGATGTACGTTTGGGTCACGGTCCTGGAGGGCTGCCAGCCAANNGGCTCACTGCCGTCGGTCGTATAGTAGATGACGGCGCCGTCGGTTTGCGTGCTAATGGTAAGATAGAAACCTTCGTTATACAAGCCGCGTTCGTGGCTGAATCTTGGGTCATCAACAAAACCCTCATAACCGCCGATATTTTGCCAGCCCGGGCTGGCAAAGGCCATCAAGCGCAAGTCACTGCCAGCATCGGGGAATCGGCCAAATGAGATGTCGGTCCTCTGCTCGCCAAAACTAATAGAGTCGATCAAGGTGCTGCCATCGGCAGCGAACAGGCCAATATCATCGCCGCCGGCGCCAAGCTGGAAATTCGCGTGCAGACCGGCATCGGCAGTATCGTTGTCAGCCCATATCAACAGATACCCGCCCGCCGGAATCGTAGTTGCGGCGGGGTTGCTGGCAGGAATTTGCCACATCGTGGGCTGCTCCAGATTGTCGCTAAGGTACATGCCGCCCACGTCAACGGCGGTGTTGCCGTAATTGTAGAGTTCGATCCAGTCATCGTATTGGCCTTGCGGGTCTTTAGTAGTTGTAGCGTTGGATGCCAGGACTTCGTTAATCACTATGGCAATGCCGGCCTCGTGCCAGCTCTCGGCCAATAGAGCAAGGTCGACCATATTGACGCTGTCGTCACCATTTAAGTCGACTGAGCTATCCGGAGGCGCCAGCCATTGTTCAGCCAGCAGCGACAGGTCCTGCAAATCGACCTGGCAGTCTTTATTCACATCGCCCAACGGGCAGCTTGCGGTCACAGAGCCAACCAAGGAGGCCATCAATACGAACGACGCCAAGGCTATTCTCATAGGATAGAGCCCTCGATCCGGGATGCTTGATGCTGTGGCACGGGCTTCCACCCCGTGAAAACACGGCCAAGATGGCCGTGCCACAATCGAGCATCTAATAAACCTGTTAGCATTTTAACATATCTGACCCGGCTCAATCAATAGTCAGCCCTAAAGAAATGGTGGACAGCACAACAAGAAAAGGGTTAATATCAGGCGTGACAGGACACCCCGACTTGATCGGGGCTGGAGGTAAAAACATGACTAAGGTGGCCGCAACATCAATAATCACGACTGTGATTTGCCTGACTCTTGCGGCACCTGCGGTTGCGGCAGGGGTTCGGTCGCCCGATGCGGAAAATACAAAGAGACTTATTTTGCTGCCCGAACCACAGCAGGTTAATTACTCCTCTGGAACCTGTAAGCTGACGCCTGAGCGGTTCATTCTGCTGGATACGGATTCACCGCTGGACCTTTTGAATGTGGGACGAATTATTCAGCAGTCTCTGGCGCAAGTGGGACCCAGCTGGCAGTTAACTGCGGCAAAAGGCAGTAGACCGCACAGCATCGGCGCTACCGTCACAATTGACGCATCACAGATATCCCAGCGACAGGGATATCGGCTGCTGATCAATGAAGATGAGATCCGCATAGTAGCCCATGATACCGCGGGAGCTTTTTACGCTGCGCAGACTCTCAGGCAGATTTGTAGACAAAGGGCAGGAGTAGGGCAGCTGCCCTGCATCGAGATACGCGATTGGCCCGATTTTCCTAATCGCGGCGTGCTGCTCGATATCAGCAGAGATAAGGTCCCCAAGATGGACACGCTGTATCAGCTGGTCGATTTACTCTGCCAGTGGAAGGTAAATCAGCTCCAGCTTTATACCGAACATACCTTCGCTTATCGCAATCACGGAGTTGTCTGGCAGAACGCCGGTGCGATGACGGGCGAGCAGATAATGGCCCTGGATGCTTACTGCCGAGAAAGGTTTGTTGAGCTGGTGCCAAACCAGAGTTCGTTCGCTCATCTGGAGAGGTGGCTGAAACATAAAGAGTATCTGCATTTAGCTGAGCGGGAAGATTACCCGTTCAGTTTGAGTCCGGCGGCAGCGGGGTCAATAGAGCTGATAGCCGAGCTTTATGATGAGCTGCTTCCACACTTTTCCAGTAAGCAATTCAATGTAAACTGCGATGAGACCTTCGATTTGGGCTCGGGCAAGAGCAAAGAAATGTGCGAAAGACTGGGCAAAGGCAGGGTGTACCTGGATTTTCTTTTGAAGATTCATAAGCAGGTTCAAAAACACGGTCGGACGATGCAGTTTTGGGGCGATATAATACTGCGCAGTCCTGAGCTGATACCTGAGCTTCCGGGCGGGGCGGTCGCAATGGTATGGGGCTATGAGGCAGACCATCCCTTTGCGGAGCAGTGTCCGAAATTCGCGGCATCAGGGGTTCCATTTTACGTTTGCCCGGGCACTTCCAGCTGGAACAGCATCGCAGGCAGGACAGAAAACGCGATCGGCAATCTCCGCAATGCAGCCGAGAATGGCCTGGCTCACGGCGCCATCGGATATCTCAATACTGACTGGGGTGATAATGGGCACTGGCAGCCGCTGCCGGCGTGCTATCCGGGATACGCCTACGGCGCCGCAGTGAGCTGGGCAACGAAGGCCAACAAGAACTGCGACCTTGCAGAGGCGCTCAATCTCCACGCGTTCGAGGATAAAGCTGCCGTTATGGGAAAGATAGTGTGTGACCTGGGCAATGCTTACAAAGAGCCTGGCGTGCTCTTGGGCAACCAATCCATACTTTTCTATATACTGCAAAACCCTGATTGCCCTATCCATACGGGGCCTTACGCGAATTTAACAGTTGAGCGTCTGAAAAAGACACGCGATTACATTGAGGACGTTATNNTTGGCAATAGCCCGGCTGCAAGCACCGGATGGGAAAACTGCCGGTATTCCGCCCGATGTGCGCAAAGAGCTGGCAGTTGATTTAGCGGGAATAATCAGCGAGCACAAGCGCTTGTGGCTTCTGCGTAACCGTGAGGGTGGTTTGGCCGATAGTGCCGCCCGAATGGAGAGGCTGTTGGAGCTGTACCAGAATAACTGAAGACATCGACGCACAGTGTCTTGCAAGGCCAGGGCATAAAAAAAGCTGCAAGCAGATGCTCGCAGCCTTTTGTTAATCCAGTTTTTGTCCTGCTTATAGTGTTCTTCGCCTTCGAAGCCAGCCAACCAAAGTTATGCCGATGCCGCCCAGCAGAATAGCCCCGGGCGCAGGAACCAGCACCAGTTGATCCTGCTTGGCGTACGCCTTGTCTCCTAAGTGTCCCTGTGCATAGAGGTTCAATACGCGGACGTTGCCTATATTTGTCCAGCCTGAGCTCTGGGCAGCCGTGTAGAGTGTGTCCTCAAGCGAACCAGGCAGCCACGTCTGAGAAGCCTCGTCTTCAATAAACCAAATTACTCTTTGAAGAGCGCCAGCCGAAGCTGACCGGCCACCTGCGGGATTGTAATCATAGCCACCCAGTGTTGCTGCGCGGAACTGGGTGTATAGATAAGCCGTCTTAGGGTCGATCGGGTCGCCGCCCAACGGACCATTGGGGCCATGATTGATGCCTCCACCTATCGCTTCGGTGCTCACGACCACATCATAGGTGTCGCCGACGCCGACATATTCTTGCTTTTCTATGCAGAATGTCTGAAATGGGCCGGTCTCAGCCGTGATGTCTTTGAGATCATTGTTAGGAGTCAGCGTGAACTCCCCACCATTTCCGCTATAATAGCCGTCGATGCGGGTCACTGTAACGGTAGGGACTGCGGTGGCGGATGTCCCTGCCAGAAGACAAATTACCAGGATACAGACTACTTTCTTGGTCATCCGATTACTCCTCAAGCCGACTCGGTTTCTATGGTCAGAAGCGGAGGCTGAGACTATACCCCCCAACACTCGTCCAAATAATGCCGGTAATTACGATAGTATGATACCATATCAAGTCACCGGGGTCAAGCAATTTGCCGCCCATTGGCGCAGGCACAGTGGTTGTTCTGGTGGAGTGAGCCTAATAGTACAGACAGTGCCCTTATTATAGGGCTTTTGCCAGAGCTTGAATAATCAGGCCCGGAGATTTTCCAGTGAGCAGAATGTCGGATATCCTCGTGTAGTGATGTATTGACGACAATCCGTACTGTCGGTAATATCTGTGTCAGTTCGAGTGTTTGTAGATGTTTTTTTGCTTAAGAGATGGGAAATGACGCCTGAAATCACGAAAGGGGAACAGGATGAATAAACTATGGTATAGCCTCAGTTCGTTCATAAGTATTGTCGTTTTGGTTGTTTCTTTCAGCGGCGTCGGCTACGCAGCCGAGGTGAACGAGCCAAGGCAGAGCGGGCTGAATCAGCCGCCTAAAGGGTTTGCGGCGTTTTTCAACGGCAAGGACCTAACGGGTTGGAAGGGTTTGGTAGGTGACCCCAAGGCTCGCCGAAATATGAGCCGCCAGGAGCTTGCTGACGCTCAGGCTAAGGCCGACGATGCCATGCGCGCCCACTGGAAGGTAGTCGATGGAGTCCTTTGTTTTGACGGTAAAGGACACAGCCTGTGCACGGTAAAAGAGTACGGCGATTTTGAGCTGCTTGTGGATTGGAAGATCGAAAGCGGGGGCGACAGCGGCATTTATCTGCGCGGCTCACCCCAGGTACAAATCTGGGACCGCGTCAATGCGGGTGTCGGTGCAGAGGTCGGCTCGGGCGGCTTGTATAATAACCAGAAAGGTTCGAGTAAGCCTCTGAAGCCTGCTGACAAGCCAATCGGCCAATGGAGCACCTTTAGGATCATCATGATCGGCGAATTGGTGACGGTATATCTAAACGGTGTGCTGGTAGTTGACAATGTGGTCATGGAAAACTACTGGGAGCGGGATAAGCCCATCTACCCCATCGGTCAGATAGAGCTTCAGTCGCATAGCAGTCCACTGTACTTTAGAAACATATTCATCCGTGAGATTCCGCGAGAAAGCGGTCCTGGCGGGCTGAGCGAGCAAGAAAAGGCTGAGGGTTTTGTGTCTCTATTTAACGCCCAGGACCTGACCGGATGGACGGGCAGCACTAAGGGCTACCTGGTCAAAGATGGTAATATCGTCCTTGATCCCAAACTCGGCGGCGGGAATCTGTACACCGTGGGTCAATATGGTGACTTTGTCCTTCGTTTTGAATTTAGATTGACGCCTGGCGCGAATAACGGCCTGGCGATTCGCGCGCCGCTGTCGGGCGATCCGGCATACGTAGGCATGGAGATTCAGATATTGGATGATACTGCTGCCGAGTACAGCAGTCTGATGCCCTATCAGTATCACGGCTCCATCTATGGTGTGGTGCCCGCCAAACGCGGCTACCTCAAACCTATCGGCCAGTGGAATTCACAAGAGGTGATAGCCAGTGGCCGGCGTGTCTCTGTAAAGCTAAACGGCACTATCATTGTCGATGCAGACATTGACCAGGCGAGTAAACCTAAAACGATAGACGGGCGGGATCATCCGGGACTGAAACGGCAAGAAGGCCATATTGGCTTTTGCGGACACGGCGACTATGTTGAGTTTCGCAACATAAGAATCAAGGCGCTTCAGTAGCTAACGCAGGGGGACGAATCAGGCGCCAGTGACTCGGATTGCGGTCAGGACACCTAAAAGGGCGAGCAGGAATAGTGCTGCTCTGAGTATCCGCCTGAGTTGTGTTCTGGGTTCAACCAGCCGCCAGACGAACGCCCACAGAGCTGCGATGAGGCATATACGCAAAAGTAGCGATAAAAATCCTCCAAGCATAGGAAAATTATAACCTATTTTCACGCCTGAAGTCAAGAGCCAATTCCCCTACTTTAACAAGAAGGTATGCAGTATTAGCCTAATCGCCGTGTGCCGGCGATTGACATCGAAGCGGGCATCATCGCCCAGGATGGTCGTGCGTCGTCGGCGCGGCTTGTGGCTGGATGCTGAGAAAGCCCCGGCGGGGCACGCGGCCGCGCACAAGAAACATGCAATAAAGGCGGCCGGAAACGAGAATCGTTGCGGATGAAAGATGGCGTTGGCGGAGCGATTTGCCGCGTTATCAATACTGATAATGCGGTTTTTGGCCTATTTCTCGTACAGTGCTTTGAGAGCGTGAGTTGTTTATGGCGGGCAAAATGCACGAATATTTTTGGCCACAAAAGTTAAAGTAATGCGACGCAACGAGCCGAGAAAAACCCAAGACGCTGTTTTGATTTCACGATTTTACCGGTACTTGATTTAGGAGAGACAAGGATGCACTTTCTGGCAGAGATAAAAAGATGGCTGGGTGAGATTACGGAAATCTCACTGCTGCTGATCGCCCTGGGGATTGCATTTGAAATCCTTTTCGGCGAGACAGTTCCCTTCTTTGGAGGGATTGTCGCCAATCTGACCGGGTTGCTCAGCACCCTGGGCGAAAATGGGCTGGTCGGCCTGATTGCTTTAGGTATCATTTTGTTCCTGTTCTACAGAAAGAGAGTAGTTGCTTAGAGCTATAGACTGATAGCCTCTTTCTTTCTGTCCTGAGCAAGTCATACAGGCCAGCGTTTTGGGTCGGGGCAGGCCATTGGGTAAATGGCCTGCCTTTGTTACTATCTACGGCTGGTGTCCGCGGTAAGCCCAGAGCAGTTCAATTAATGTCAGTGGGGCGTTGCACAGGCAGAGGATGGATAATCTGCCACATAGGGGCAACAAAAGAAAGTATGAACACCGCCTTTGGATCCGTCTTGGCATTAGTGGGCACGGTCCTCACCGGGATCGTTGCCGGCACAGAACTCGAGCCGATTAAGACCGTCGGCATAGATGCAAATCGAGCCATTACAGTCAACCAGAGAGTATTCTTTCCCGTCATGATTTGGCTGCAGGATCCGGCAAACTTTGCGTCGGCTCGTGCGGCTGGAATCAACACGGTAGCGGGGTACTGGCGGGGCTCCGGCGGCGCCAAAGATGTGGTCGAATATATGGAGCTGGTCCGAAAAGCCGGCTTCTACGGGGTGATGCCCTTTGACGAACGATTGAAAGCAAATCCGGCGCTGCTGGCGTACATTCACGATGACGAGCCTGATTTGTCATCTTTGAGAAGTGACGCCAATATTGTGCCCGGCAAGGAGCTGCGGATCAATGAGAAAAACCCCCTCTGGAAGATTCTTGACGGCGTGACCCATAGCTGGTCGGTCCTTGACCCGCTGCAAGGGGCGGAGTTTACACTGAGACTGAACCAGGCTGTTGAGGTGCACAGTCTGGCTATCTGCCTTACCATCTCCCAAGGCCTGGCCGTGGCCAAAGATGTCTCCTTCATGGGGGACGGCACAGAGATTGCGCGCAAATCGCTTGAAAACAAGAAAGACCGCCAGCAGATCAGCCTTGCGACGCCGGTGCGATTCAAGGAGCTTTGCTGCAAGGTCCATTCCACTTATCCGGATGAGCAGGTGTGGGGGTCTATAGGTGAAATTGAGGGCTTCGACAAAGACGGTAATAATGTGTTGTTCTGCCCGGCCCAGCAGGTTCCCCGGAAATGGCCGCCTGAAACGCTGGAGCAATATCGCAGACTCAAGGCCTGGGACCCATCCCGCCCGGTCTTTATGACCGTCACGGGCTATTTTCTTCCGTTGTTTAAGAAGTGGTCCGAAGAAGAACTCGCAAGCCTTTATCCGCAGTATGTCGCGGCAGCCGATGTCGTCGGGTATGACATATATCCTATCTACGGCTGGAACAAGCCGGAATGGGTTCATCTTGTCCATGACGGCACCGCGGCATTATGTGAGCTCGCAGGCAACAAGCCGGTTTACGCCTGGATTGAGACCTGTCGCGGCGGCCAGTGGACCGGCCCGCTGGAAGGACAAGAAGCCGTGACGCCGGCTCACATTCGCGGCGAGGTCTGGATGGCTATCTGCCGTGGTGCGACCGCAATCGGGTACTTTACTCACGTTTGGAAGCCGGCATACAGGCAGTTTGGTGTGCCGGGCGAAAACGTCGAGGCTATGAAAGCTATCAACGAGCAGATTGCCCGGTTGGCGCCGGTCATACTGGCTGAGCCGGCCAAGGTCAAGGTAAGCGTTACCTTCGAGGATCAGCTCAACGGCGATATCATGGCCAAGAAGTCCGGCGGTTACATTTACCTTTTCGCAGTCAATTACGATTCGCGACAGCGTGCCGGCCGCGCTCTTATCGAGGTGGAGGGACTCAAAGCCGGTGCACGAATTGATGTTGTGGACGAAGACCGCACAATCACAGCCGATAGCGGTGCATTTGCAGATGAGTTTAGCCCGCTGGGCGTGCACATCTACAAGATCAGGTAATAGCTAATCTTTCCGAAGCACCAAGCTGCCGCCGCGGCCCTCGTGCCGGCGTAGCGCGGGCGTGCTGCGAGAGATGTGCGCTTGACCATTGAGCCGAGAGTATCATGCCTTCTTCGATTTGGGCTTGCTCTTCGTGCTTGCCTTTGCTTTTGTTGACTTAGCTGTTTTTTTGCCTGACTGGCATCCGCATGTCCTGCACATTTCTGCACCTTTCAAAAACGTATTGTTGCTTCACACTACTGCCGCATATTAACCGGTAAACAAGAAATGTCAAACAGAATGAACTGGCTTCATCCCCTGGCGTATGAGCGCATCGGCAAAGCCTTTGTGGAGGTCCACCGAAAAAGCCCCACTTCGGCCATGAGCCGGTCTGAGAAGTGGGGATATATTATCGACGAATCAGCGGTGTCTCTAAAGTCGGTCCGGGAGAAGGTAAGGTTCTGATTCTTCAAGCTTGGATGCCTTCGTTATGCACCCTCCCTGATAATGAACAGCGTGAGTCACGTTTCCTTTTTCGTCTCGAACAAACGTGATCTGCGCATCAACGATTTTCCAAAAGAATTTGTCCTCTGATAAGGGGAAAATCTCACACTTGGACTGGCCGGTTAATTGGGCAAATAGTCGATCTCCCTTTTTTGTTACGATGAGCACACCTTCGCTGCCATAATCATACTGCCCGACGTAGTCGTCGTAGATTTTAGAGTCAATGGTCTTGTCCTCTTTTGGAGAGACCCTGTCCATTAGCCCGAACAAGTAAACTTTTGCGATGTAATTGGCCAACGCTGACGGCTCCATGCCTGGAATCCGAGGATTACAATTTGCTAATACTGCTACGTTGAAGTTTTCTTGAGGGATCCGCATCAGGTAGCTGGTAAATCCATCGAGGTCACCTCCGTGGTGGATCAACTTCATACCGCAGATCTCGTCTATGTACAAACCGTAGCCATAGTGTACGGTACTTCCATCGTTAAGCACGACGGGGGTTAAGGCTGCTTTCAGGATTGACTCCTTTAGCACCTTTCCATTGAATAGCGCCTCATTCCATTTATTGAGGTCAATTATAGTCGAATAAAGGGCACCTGCACCGCCGGCACGAGACATGTCCCAGTCAATAGCTTTGCGGACATGACCATGGATATAGGAATAACCCGCGGCCTCGTGATCAAGCTTAAGATTGCGGTGATAGATGCCTGTATCTTTCATGTCAAGCGGGTCAAAGAATGTCTCTTTCAAGTAATCCTGCAACGATTTGCCGGATATTTTCTCGACGATGTAGCCAAGAAGAAAGTATCCCGAGTTACTGTATATGTGTAGCTCGCCTGGATCAAAGACGAATGTATCGTTCTTTAAAGAATCAATTAATTTCAGTGGATCTATTTGAAAAGTGAGTGTTTTCCTAAAGTCTGGTTTACTTGTATAGCTTGGAATCCCCGATGTGTGAGTCAGCAGATGGTGGATGGTCACCTCGTCGCCGCGTGGGTAGTCCGGGATGAATTTCGAGAGCTTATCATCGAGGCTTAGTTTTCCATTCTCCTGGAGCTTTAAGATCGCGGCTGCAGTGAATTGCTTAGTGATTGAACCAATTCGGAAATTTGTCTCTGCGGTTATCGGAATGCTATGTTCGACGTCGGAGTACCCAAATCCCTTCTGGTAAACTATCTGGCCGTTCTGCGAGACAATAACTGCCACTCCTGGAAAGCCTTTCTTGATTAATCGCTCCAAGTTCCAATCGATGATTTGGTCTGGTTGCCGCAATTCCCTGGGGAGCGGCTGGCGTACAGTTGTAGGACGCCCACACCCGTTCAAAACTAAACTGCCGAACACAACTGACAATGCCAGAATCACTCTTTCTCTGTTAGCCATAATAATTATCCTTAAAAAGAAGCATTATCCGTGATTTCCCATATGAACTTCATAGAAAGAATCCTGCACACTTGAAGCCCCATAACATCAAAATCTCATCGAGGTTGCAGTAATTCTCTGGCCGCCCCATCGAGTTGTCTCGCAAAAAACGCCCCCAAAGTTGAACATTGACGCCGAGAAGTCACCTTTTCCTACTATTTTGGCACACCGCTACTGTTGCCCTCCCTTCTCGAACCCGGTTTTCAGCAGTTACACGCATCATCCCGGCCCCGCAGATATTGCTAAAAAACGCAACTGCCGGATTCGGCCAAGGATTTCATAAAAAAGTGTCCTCGGCACAGCCACTTCTGCCATTTGAAATATCACATAACGCGAATGCCGGATCACCTTGGTTCCTATCTTAATCAGCTTCTCACGTAGCGTTCTGAGCGACCACTCTTTCACCGGGTTGGGCAATACCAATCGCCTCAGAAAATTACCAAGGTTGTAAGCCAAAGCAAAGAGTTGAAGGCGAACCTGATTATCCACGAAATCATGACAGGACAACCGTGTCCACTTCAATGCGTACTTGCCCTCTTTGATCCACTGCTCGGCAGTGCCTCGCTTGTTGTAGAACTTTACGACATTCCTCGATTTCCACCGAAGGTTCGTGACTACGAAGTTGACTCTTGGAAAAAGCTCTCCCCCATGCCACTCGATCTCGGCGACGACTCTGCGAGCGACCTTCCAACTGGCTGCTTGATACCGAAAGCTATGATACCGGACAATCGGCTTCTTCGGTGGACGCCCCATGGGTCGAGTCAGCATGTGTTCAATCTTCTTATGTAGTATTTGGTTCTCCTTCAGTCGTATCGCATAGAAGTACCCCTCTGCTTCAAGATAGCGATAAATCTCGGGATTAGCAAAGGCTGCATCACCACGGAAGAATCGGAGGATGTCATAACCTCGATAACGGTTCACAGTCGGCTCCAGTAAACTTTGCCAGTCATCAGCACTATGGACGTTGCCATTGCGAAGAAGTGCTCCCTCGACATCGCCAAATTGGTTAAAGCAAAACAACGGATGATAACAGGTACATTCAAAAAATCCGTCATAGGCAGAGCCTTCCTGGTTACCATAGGTCGGGCTGACCGAACTGTCCATATCAAGAATGATACGTTTGAGTAGCTTCCGCTGGTGGACTTTGCATATCCGTATGCCAGACAGACTCATCAAGAACTTCAGGTTCATGGGCTGCGTCAGTATCTCTGTCTCGAATCTGCTCATCACACTGGTTGAGGCAGCCGCACGTTCCACGGCTCTGCCGCCCGCAACATGTCGCATGGCAGGATCGACGGCCAACCGTTCGACGTCGTTCGTGTCATCATAGCGAGCAAGCCTGCTGTATATGGACTGTCTGAGCAATGCAGCAAGACCGTGTTGTGTGTTCTTGCCCGTTCGGAGGTCACGAAACTCTAAATCGACAGTCGAGGTTAAACCGAGTGCGTCATCAAGCTCTCGGTAGGCAAGCAACCCTACATCGCTGGTGACGTTGGTCCCATGAAATTCGAGCTTCAGTCTGCGGTCAAAATCGAGCCTCAGAGCGTCCTTGCGTGCTTCACCCATCGGGTTCTCCCGTAAAAAATGGCTGAAACTGGCTTGAAGCGTCTCAATAGGCTCTATATCATCAAAATACGACTCATTTGTCACTGGCTACTTGGGAAATCCGGGGTCAATAGAGATCGGAGAGGCGGTGGATGAGTCGCCGCATCACCAATGACCTTCCTTCGCTGCCTTCAGGGAATTGGAGTCTGGCTGCGCATCAGGTCGATGCTGGCCTGTTCGCAGGGTTTTAGAGAAAGAGGCTCGTCAAATTGGATTGCAACGCGGTACAGGGAACGATTTACTTTTTCAATCCGGCAGACCCGGCTGGTGCGAGTGAAGCTGGTCATATCTGAGAAATCATCAGTTTCCAAACGTGGTATGCTAAAGCGAGTGATTAGCCGTTGGCCTGGCTGGGGACAACTCTCGTCGGCGTTGCACGTAAAAGCCATGCCGCCGCTGGAGACGTCGACCATTAGGCCCTGCGAGACTGTTTTGGCAAAGTCTTCGGCAAACCAGATGGGCCACTGATAGCGTAATCTTTGCTCTATTCTGCGCTCCCCGGCTTCATCCATTATTGGTTCTCCCACAGATTTTGCGCTTATAATGAGCAAATCGACAGATTTAAGGACTTGCTTTAGAATTATTGCCCTCTAATGGGTGCCGGAATCCCGGCCCTGCTGGGATTGGGCCGCGGAATTTTCGCAAAAAGCAGATTTCAGCCGACTTTCACGATCAAATACAAAAAGTTGCCTTTGCACAGTTGCATTTTACCAAACCGTTTAGTATCATAAGGGGAAGGTGGCGCACACAGGACGGGTGGCTTGTAGGATTTGGAGCCGCGACCTTCGGGAGAATAGTCGTCCTAGCCGGATATGCCAGGCAGAACTGTGGGAGGCAAATAAATGATTAATTACCAGGCAAAGGGCGGCGGAAGTATGGCCAGGGGCTTCACTTTGATAGAGCTATTGGTGGTTATCGCTATCATCGCCATATTGATGGCCATTATTACCCCCGCTCTGAGAAAGGCCAGAGAAAGTACGCGAGAGACGGTCTGTAAATCCAACTTACGAGGTGTAGGGCTGGGCCTGCTGCTGTACTTACAGGACAATGACTATGTAATAGCTAGTGCCAGCTCGACCAATGGTTTTTTCTGGTACGACGCTGCAGGCAATTTTAGAAGAACAAACGATAATGACGCTTATTGGGGTGTTGCCTACAAGGATTACATAAGAGACACCAAGGTCTTCGGGTGTCCCAGTTTCAGGAAGGTCGCTGAGTTAATATATTCTGTTGATCCGGCATTAATTCAAGAGGCGGCGTTTGGCCTGAATGCGTATGTTTACCGCGATGGGAAGACCGGGCAGGTCAAGCCCAGAAAGTCCACTGACATTCGGGACCAGTCAAAGTTTGTTATAGCTCACGATCATGCTGAACCACGGATGGAACAAGACAGCCTGGACATGTTTTTTAATAGCGGACCCGGCACTATGAATCTGACCCACTATCGCCAAGGGGGCAGCCGGGCAAGATTCTATCCGGGCATTTTTAGACATAATATGAAAGCCAACGAACCTTTTAGAACCGGTGGAAGAGCCAACGTTCTGTGGCTGGATGCGCATGTGTCTGCCATCGAAGAGACTACCGGTGATGACGTACCTAAGTGGTGGTACACGGGCGTAAAGTAAGATTGGAACCCTAGCGCGCCTGGCAGAGCTCACCGAGAAATCAAACATCAAAAGTTAAAATTGCGGAGCTGCCGCGCCGCGGCAACGACCTTCTTAATTTCGTATTTTGGATTTTGATTTTTGCAATGGCCAAGCCCAGCGGCGACTATCCAAGATACCTGCAGCCGGGGTTCACTCCTTTTGATCCGGTGGCGCTTGCCGGGCGGACCGAAGAAATTGTCTGTCGCGGCGACCGCCGCAAGTACACGAAATTCTACTGCCCAGGCGTTTATGGGCGGATCGCAACAGGCTATACCTGCGGCTGCTGTTTGCGCTGTATTTTCTGCTGGGTTCACTGGAGCAGGGATTTTCCGGAAAAGCACGGTTACTTCAGGTCGCCAGAGGAGGCTTTCTATGACCTTAGACGGATCGCACGCAAGGCCCGGATCAATCAGCTCCGACTATCCGGGGCCGAGCCAACCTTGGGCAAGGCACATCTTCTGGGCCTATTGCAGAAAGTGGAAAACTCGGAATTTCGCCTGTTCATTCTGGAGACGAACGGCATCCTGCTTGGTGCGGATTCGGATTACGCCCGGCAGATCGCTCGTTTTAAGAAAGTCCACACGCGGGTCGCGCTGAAAGCTGGTACGCCGCAGGCGTTCACGAGAAAGACAGGGGCTGAGCCGGAAAGCTTCGAGTTACCTTTCCGAGGCATTGTGAATCTTCTGGAAGCGGGGGCAAGTTTTCACGTTGCGGCAATGACGGCAGATGCCCGGTTTGTTACCAGAGAGGAGCGTAAAGCTCTGATTGAGCGATTGGCATCGATACATCCGGCACTGGTGGGCAACCTGGAAGAGGAAGTAGTGAGTCCTTACCCTAATACGCTCGAAAGGCTGCGACATGCAGGCGTCAGGCTGCAATGGAGCGAGCAGTGAAGAGCCGCGGCCAGCGCAGGAAAAAGGAGACATAGGCGATCGATAACAAGATAGTCATCACCCTGTCTCCACCTTGTGAAGTGCCTTAAAGTGCATTACGGCAGGTAATGCTTCGTAGCGAAAGCCGCTTTGCGTGCACTCACAACGCTAATATGATACCAATAAGAGCAGGCACTGTCAAACGAATTGTAGCTGAACTTACTCCAGTAACCTATGGTTCCGATAAACCCTTTTTGCTTTTCTCATTCTCAGGCATATTTGTTGGACGAGGGCACTCATTTACAAATTGCAGGGCGCGCTCGATAAAGATTTCGCCCGTCATTTCGCCCAGGCAGGTTCTGGTTATGTAGTCGTAACGGGCGAAACTGCTCCAGTCGACCTTCGTCAGGATATAACCGAAGGCATCGTTGGTAAGACCAAAAAGCAGGTTGTGCCGCCCGTGCATCTTGCGCTTGAGGTAGTAGCCGATGTTGGGCAGGGCCTCGCCGGGAATGGTGAGAATCTGAGCACTTCCGAGGTTTACCACGTTCACTTGTGCGGCGATTGCGCCTCTTTCATTTAGCTCGAAACCCAATGGGGACAATTTGACCACGGAGCGGATGACTTGGCTTTCGACAGGAAGCTCGATTGTTGTGCTGCCACAGAATAACGTTGGGTCTTTCTCGATGGGTGCATCAGCAACAATGCGCAGAGACTCGGTTGCGAGAATCCGGCCGATGCGGATACACTCGTCCCAGGTCCTCATGTCTTTACCATCCGGCCCTCTGCAGTCGGCTGTTACCATGCCCCCAAGGGCGCCGTTTATGAAGATGCCGATGCCGCCGCCGGCCTGTTCGATACGGTCGCAGAGGGGGCCCACGAAGTCGGGCGACAAAATGCCCTGGTCCGGCCCGATGACTTCAGGGTGACAGGCGTAATTGACCAGCGTAGCAACAGATTTATTCTTCGCGTCAATTATCTGTATTACATGGCAGCGAGGGTCGTACAGTTGCTCTGCGTAATAGTTGTACGCTATTTTGCCCTGCGCCTTGCCGGTGGCAATCTTGATGGCGGCAGGCTGTAAGCTGGCGAGAGCTTCGTTTATCGCGTCGGCTAATCTTGCGCAAACGAATTCCAGGTACTTGATATCGACAGCGGTCTTGCCGTTTTGATCTGGGAAGCCGTAGCAATCCGGGCCGCTGTGATTATGCGTGGCACTGATAAGGATATTCTGGGGGGCGATGCCTGGAACCTGTTTGCGAACCTTTTCGCCCAGCACGCTCGGAAAGCCAAGAAAGTCGGTGCTGCAAATCGCGATGCGCGTGCCGGAGCCTTCCAAGACCAGCGCTCGCACGGTCAGTCTGCCGAGTCTTTGAGTGACAGGTTCGCAAGGGCCGATGCCGCCGGAAACAGGCAAAAGTGGATCGGGCGTGACATCGCGGATGGCAGCTGCCGCACGGAACTCGCCTCGGACGGAGCCGGCATCGACCAAAAAGAAAGCCGCTGCTACGATGAGCAACAAGGCAGTTGACTTATTACATTTGCCGCCCATAGGTTACTTCCTTTCAATTTTGCGTACCTGGATATTTTTCAATCAATAAGCCATTCGTCAATATTTGCAATCGAAGCTTCTGCCCAGTAAGTTGTGCAGGTTCATTTCTGNNATACTATACTTGCCGATGCCCAAGAAATTACCGTGCACAAGTTTAAGAGACGCGCCGAACTTAGTCAATTGACGAGATATGCCTGTTGATTAGTGAATTAGCTGCCGGACGCTGGATGCTGGGCGAGAATCGGGCAGCGCAAATCCAGCGGGTGAAGATTACACCTGCCGGATTGCCGTGCCCCGGCAAGGGCCTGCGCCCTCCGAATAGGGGGTCTGATCGGCCTGACGAGTCGTCTGTTTTGTGCTCTCGATCAGTGCAGCAGCGGACGCTCTGTCAGCCGCAAAGTGGAATAGATTCTCCAGGCCGACGGTCAGGAACACACCCTTGGTTGCCAGGGCGACGTTGCACAGAACAAGCTTGCGCCCACGTTCAGATAACAGGTTGTGCAATATCATCAGATTGGAGATGCTTGAAGAGGTGACTATCTCAACCAGGCATAGATCGATTATTACGTTGCATGGGCCTGCTTTGCCGAAGGTTTCGTTGAGCTCTGCAAGCTGATTTCGCAATTGTGGTTCTCTGGATAAGACAACCAGAAGAATATCATCCGATAATCTCTCAGTACGCATTTCGATATCCCGATCAATGCCCACCCCCGCTCAAGTCGGGGGACAAGTTAGAATTATATATCGGAGCACGCTCCGCTGGGGTTAAGCAAAAAGCCCTGGAAATTTTTGGACCGATAACCACAGATGGGCGCAAATTCGCAATCGACCAAATCTGCGTAATCTGTGGCTTCCTTTGGTCGCGTCTGCGCATCGTATCCGGCACGGTGTGCGCATCGCGCAGCAGC
>JAFNGF010000173.1 GCA_017885385.1 Planctomycetota bacterium | reverse complement strand
CTTCTTTGATTCTGCACCGCACATCTACAATGTCGCCTATTTCAAAATGCGGTATATCCTTTTTGAGACTTTTATTCTCAACAGCATCCAGCATTTCCGTTTTCACAGACATATCTCCTGTTTACTGAATATAAACCGTCTGAAGAAAGCACAACCTTTTTGCGGTTGCTTTTTTCAAGAAGTTATCTCAGTATATCTATTTGCAATACAAAAGCAAGTGTTTTTCTAATGGTTGCCCGTGGAAGGCGGGCTGTTCTTAAACAGTATCGGTCACACTCTGGCCGGCATATTCTTTCTTGCCGTTTATTATATGGTTGCCGTTTACTGCAGATTTGCCGTTTAATACAAATTTGCCGTTCACTACCTGGAAGCCGGCCTGAGCTTCAGCCTTTTTACTGGCTGCTGTCTGAATACCTAATCGCTCTTCGGCAGCCCGCAGGATTGCCGTCAACATCTCTATGTAGGATATCGTTGCAATTTTCGCCATTTTTGCCATGTGCCCGTCCCAGCACCATCCCGGGTTGGGATTCACCTCAAGTATTTTGGGATTGCCTTTTGAATCGAGCCGCCAATCGAATCGGCAGTAATCCCTGCACTCCAGCCGCTCGAACAGCTTCAGACAGCATTCCACCACAAATTTCTCCATATCTTCGGGCAGATTGGCCTGGATTGACTTGAGATTCCAGTATGGCGAATCGGGCAGCCACTTGGCCTCATATCCGCATATTTTGGGCAGTTCAGGCGGCAAAACAGAGTAGTCTTCCTCGATGATAGGCAAAACCGTATACGACTCCGGCAGGTTTCCTATAATTCCTATGGTGAAATCTTTTCCCGTAAGGAATTCCTCGACGAGGACGGGTTTTTCGTAGCCGAATTTCTCCCTTATTTCCAGAATGGCATTGACAAGCTCTTCGCCGGTGTTCGCAACGCTTCGCTGGGTTATGCCGAAGCTCGAATCGCCAAAGTTTGGTTTTGTGATGACAGGGAATTCAAAAGGAAGCTCAAAAGCACTGTCCTCCGGTTTTATAAAGAGCCCTTCTGCCACCGGGATGCCCATCTCCTTTGCGACTCCGCGGACGAGCGACTTGTCGTAACAAAATGCAAGACATTGAGGGCCGCCGCCGGTATATGGGCAGCCGAGCATCTCCAGCAATGACGGAATATGCAGCTCTTTTCGGGCATCGTTACAGAAACCTTCGTCGCATAGATTCACCACAAGGTCCGTTTTGGGTTTTAACCTTGTCAGGTCACTGACCAGGGTGTCGTGGTCGTTAAGATATGTAATATTATATGTGTCAAGCTCCTTTAATGCGTCTTTAAGCTGGTCAATCGTATAGAAGTCATCGTCATCAAAGACACGCAGCGGTTTGAGGGGGTCTGGTTTTGTGGGGTCGCCCAGTATTACAACTATATCCTTTGTCGGCTCTTTTCTCTTTTTTACAGGCGTCCATTCCTTTCTGACCACAGCCGTTACTACGATTCGCTTTTCCATCATCCCCAAATCCTGGTTGCGCTGTGAATCGCTGCCCATCTCCCCGTGGATAGCAATGTCGCTAAATCCTACTGTTTTCATCAGCTCCTCTATGCTTTTTCGCGTATAAAGTCGCTCGGCGTAGAACTGGTCTGCAATAACGCCCTTTCCCGTATGTGTGACCACTTCGCGAGAGATTAAGCGCTGCTTATCCAGCGAGAGCGAGCGCTCTCTGCAAACGAAGTAGTTTTTATCTATCCATTCCCATGACCTCGGCTGAAATCGCCTCTTTAAGTACTCCCCGTCAGCAACGTCTATAAGAATTTTCCCCCAGGGTTTTAACACTCTGAAGAGCTCTTTTAGGACTCTAATGTCATCCTGTGGCGTTTCAAAATAGCCGAAACTATTTCCCGGAATCATAACCACGTCAAAAGTGTCCGGCTGATACGGAAGTTTTCGAGCGTCTCCTTCTCTGAACTTAACGCTCAAACCTTCTTTTTTATTTTGAGCTTTGGCCTTTTGAATCAGGTAGCGAGAGCGGTCCAGTCCTTCAGCGTTGTCGAATCCCCGCCTTGCTAATTCAAGAGCGACCCGTCCCTGTCCGCAGCACAGGTCCAGAATTTTGTCCTCCGGTGACGGCTTAAGAATGTCTGTAAACAGGTCTACCTCTTTGGCAGTTATCTGTGTATCATCAATCACGTCCCCATCCGTTTTCAGGTAGATTGAATTGAAAATCCATCGCCACCAGTCTGGTTGGACGTGCTCTTCTAAGTCGGGTACCGGCCCTAATGACTTGGCACATCCGGGGGCGCCTTTGCTCTTTTGGGGTGGTTTATGATTTGTTTCCACCTTCATATTTGTTAACTCCTTATGCCACAATACGGCAATATTTGGTCATACATAAATGGCTGCAGCGTTCAGCAGCTTGAATTCGGTTGTCCATCCGTGTTTCTTTTCTCAGTTTAATTTTCACAATTACTGGTTTTCTGTTTCGACTCTCATAATAGCGGTGTCCGGCTTCACTCGGCAGGGACACCGATATTCGGGGTCTTACTCTCCTCCTTGCTGCGGTAGCCCCACCACTGGGGGCTAAAATTAATGGCTTGGCTGAAAATAGTGTTCGAACAAAGCTGTGAACTCTCTGTCCTGGCGGGTTTGCTCTTACGGCAGGGTAAAGATATGTCTGCTGTCGTGGCGCCGCCGTCCAGCAGATTAAGTTGGCAGCGCCTACATAGGTCTTCGACTTCGTCTTTTTTCAAGGCTTCCACTTGCCAAACGCCTTTAGCTCTCCTCACAGGCTCGTCGCCTCAGCTTCGCACCAGCTGAGGATTCGACGACACCTAACATTGTTTTTCGGATTCAATACTTGCTCTGAATAATTTTGTTGGGCATCATAAAGTTCTATACAGTCAAAGTCAATAGCGAATGTATATTTTTAGCAAAAAAATTTGTCTTTTTCGACGCCCCCCAATAGGTCTGGACGCCATTTTTTTGTTCGTTCGAGGCCCTGTTGGCGTCGCCACTCGGCAATTTTGCCGTGGTCGCCGCTTAGAAGGATGTCAGGAACCTTCATTCCGCGAAAAACTTCGGGCCTGGTATATTGCGGATACTCTAATCCGCCGTCGGCGGACTCACTGAAGGAATCGTCTTTTGGTGAACCTTCATCGCCAAGTGCGCCTGGCAGCAGTCTAACCACCACATCAATGATTACTATAGCCGCCGGTTCTCCGCCGGAAAGAACATAGTCACCTATTGAGATTTGCTCGGCTCCCAGTCCGATGCGGATTCGTTCATCGAATCCCTCATATCTGCCGGAAATAAAAATCAGCCGTTTTTCTTTGCTTAGCTCAACTGCTTTTGCCTGGTTAAATTTCTGCCCCTGCGGTGTAAGCAAAATGACGCGCCCTTTTTCTGTTGACAGCTTCTCAACATATTCGAAGCAATCGAAAATCGGCCCCGGCATCATAACCATACCAGGCCCTCCGCCATACGGCTTGTCATCGACCTTTTTGTATTTGTCGGCGGCGAAATCTCTTATATTGGTGAG
>JAFNGF010000172.1 GCA_017885385.1 Planctomycetota bacterium | reverse complement strand
GGTGCGCAACAAAATGCGCAACAACTACGCTCGTCTGAGCTACTGTTACGCTTCGGTCACGCTTCCGTCAGCAACATAAGTTCTTATTTGACAAGTATAAGCCACTTTCGCTACAATACTTACAAAAGCCCGAAACGGATTTCTAATCCGTAGGTCGCAGGTTCGAATCCTGTCGGGCGTGATTCTACATATAATTGGGCGATACAGGATTCGGACCTGTGACCTCACGGGTGTGATCCGTGCGCTCTAGCCAACTGAGCTAATCGCCCGATACCATACCGGATGTAATTTTCAGTTTTCAATCGTCAATTGTCAATCGTCAATCGTCAATTTTCTCTGCCGGTTGTTAGGCCGGCTCCGTTGCGAGCAGATTAATCCGCCCGAGCTTTACGCCCTTTAGACTCAATATGTTTTCGGCCATACTGTTGATTTCGCTGACTCGGCCTCGAAGCACAACCACCTCCAGACAATCGTGCTCATTCAAATGAACATGCAAAGAGGAAATCACCTGCAAAAGATGCGAGGGACCCCGCTTGGCGGGAACACAATGTTGCAGGTCTATCAGCCTGTCCGACAGTTTTGTCGCGTGATGGTCGTAAACCATAAATACCGCGGCGACGGCCTTGGTTTTCGGGTCACTCAGACGCCGCTGGCTCAACTGCTGGCGTATCAAATTGCGGATGGCTTCAGAGCGGCTTTGATAGCCCTGCTTGGATATGAGCGTATCAAACATCAAAAGCAGATTCTTATCCAGCGACACACCTATTCGTTCAAGCTGACCCATCGCTTTTCCCTCGATAAGGCACAGTTTCACTCCTTGCTGGTTACGTATATTACCTGCTCGGCAAACAAATTAGGAGCAAATCTTACCGGGCTAAGGCTGGTTTTGACCAACGGGATTTTCTTTTCCACTTTCACGCCCAGCCTTTTGCAAAATTCATCAAAATCTTTTATCGACAGGCAATGTATATTCGGCGAATCATGCCACTCGAAAGGCAGCTGCCTGGTTATCGGCGCCGCGCCGCGGAACAACAACTGTGCCCGGCACCGCCAGTAAGCAAAGTTCGGAAAGCTCACAATCACTTTTTTGCCCACTCGCAGAAGCTCTTTAAGAACCTTTTCGGGATTTTGTATCGTCTGGACTGTTTGTGACAGGATTACATAGTCGAAGCTCTTGTCGCCGTAATATCCCAGCCCCTGCTCGGCATCCTGCTGAATAATCGGCAGCCGGCGGCAGACACAATCCAGCACAAGCTCCTGGTCAAGCTCAATGCCCTCGCCCTTTATGCCCCTATCGTGCACAAGATTAGCCAGCAGCTCCCCGTCACCGCAGCCGACGTCGAGCACCGTGCTGTTCGGCTCAATGAGAGATTCTATCAGCTCGTAATCCGCACGCGTCCTGTGCGCCTGCTCGAACCTGCTGAGCTTGCGCATACTTCGTGCGTAACATGAGCACGGCGGCTGCTCGCCTGCCGGGCGGTAGGTAGCCTGCAAGAAGCAGCAAATGAACCTGCCGAGCACCTCCGGCTCCAACAAAAACGCATCGTGTCCGTAAGGCGACTCAAGGCAGCAGTAACTTACGTCCTTCCTATTGCCGGCAAGGGCTTCAACCATCGCTTTGGATTGCGCGGGCGTAAAAAGCCAGTCGCTGCTGAAACTAATTACAAGGAATCTGGACTTGACGTTTGCAAAGGCCTCGATTAGCGAGCCATAGTCCTTTTGGAGGTCGAAATAGTCGGCGGCCTTTGTTATGTAAAGGTAACTGTCGGCGTCGAATCTCTCGACGAACGTTTGTCCTTTATGGTCCAGATATGTCTCGACGGCGAATTCCGAGTTGAAGTCGTAGCTATATTGGTCGCCGTTTCGAAGCTTCCGCCCGAATTTCTGCCGCATGCCCTGCTCGGATAGATACGTTATGTGGCCGATCATCCGCGCAATGGCCAGACCTCTATCCGGCCCTTGTTCCCGGCTGCTGTATTGCCCAGCCCCAAAATTGCCGTCCGCCAGTATCGCATTTCGCCCTACCGCATCAAATGCTATCGCCTGCGCTGCCAAATGCGCAGTCGTGGCAATTGGCATTGCAGCCCTAACAAAATCCGGGTACTCGATTGCCCACTGTAAAACTTGCATCCCGCCGATGGAGCCGCCAATTACCGCTAAAAGATTCTTTATCCCCAGCCTGTCGAGCAGCAGCTTTTGGACCTTGACCATGTCGGAGACGGTTATTATGGGAAAATCCAGGCCGTACGGCTTGCCGGTTACAGGATTTATCGAAGATGGCCCGGTAGTTCCGCCGCAGCCGCCCAGAAAATTAGAGCAGATAACGAAGTATTTGTTTGTGTCGATGCCTTTGCCTGGCCCGACCATATTGTCCCACCAGCCGGGCTTTCTGTCGTCAGGACTATTGTAGCCGGCTACATGCGCGTTGCCGCTGAGGGCGTGACAAATCAAAACGGCGTTATCCCCCGCCTCGTTCAGCCGGCCGTAGGTCTCGTAGGCAACGTCAATCGGAGTCAATTTCTTGCCGCACTCCAGCTCCAAAGGCTGCTCCGGCTCCACCAGCCGGAGCATCCTTGTCTGGACAATACCAACCGATCCAGCCTTGGCAGCCGCTTCCTGCTCTGTGAAGCAGCGCTTCGGTCCGCAGGACGAGTCGGCGGAGCAGGCATTTTCTCCAATCTCTGGCATAAGTATTGACTATTTACTATTTTCGATTGACTCTTTGCCCATTATCAATAGTCAATATTCAATAGCCGTAACCGTTCACAGGGTAACATGTCAAATTTTGGCCATTGTTCGTCATTGCGAGCGAGGCCCTTCGATTACACTCAGGGTAAACTCCGCCGAGCGCGGCAATCTCAGCATTACGAGAGGTTAGGATTGCTTCGGCCTAAAGGCCTCGCAATGACATAAAAACGCTGATTTATCGCTGTGAACGGTTACCAATAGCCAATAATCAATTATATTACCTCCAGCCGGCGAAGAATAGCCTTTGACCAGCGCGAGCTCCGTAGCTGCGCCAGAATAAACAACAAGACAATCAATGCCCAATAACCCGTGAACCGCAAATAGTGAATGACTATGGCGAATATGCCTTCGGGCTTGACCGCACAGCACTTCGCCAGCTCATCGGGGCCGTACATCGCCCCAACAACAATAGCGCCAAACAGCTTCTGCCAGGGCAGCAGCAGAACGACCATAACCAACGAGAGGAAAAACGCCCGAACGATGTGATTTATGCCTCCGAGCCTGCCTATCAGCGATATCTTCAGGCTAAACAGCAACGTCAGCATGTAAAGCGCAGCGGTCAGCGCAAGCACTCCATTGACAAACCGGATCAGCTGGCCCAAATACTCGAATGTTATGCCAAATAGGGCGTCAGTTTTTTGTGGCGTCTTTTGGACTTCCCGCCCAGCCGTTGATTCTTCCTGCGCCGGCTTATCTTGCTCCGCGACCGGCTCGGCTGTGGTTTTGCCGATTTGCTTTGCATCTTGAGCGGCCGCGGCGGAGAGACTGCCGGCGGACCGGCCGTCAGGTCTAATGTAGTCCACATTTACCAGCCAAAAAGACGCCTGCTGCAGGAGTAAACAAACTGCGACAATTATAAACAGGAAGTTTTTCCAGCCCCGCAGCACGCCGACGGCTTCGAGACAATCGGTGGTCTCAACCAAATCACTCGCCCTGTTATGGTTTTCATTCATTGCCGAATCTCCCACCTGTTGTGAATTGTCAATTTTCAATTTACAGTTGTCAATTTACAATAGGATTGCGGTAAGTGCAAGAAATTTGTTCGGTGGTAAAAAACTGGGTGTGTGACCGGATTTTATGGCAGGCCCTTGTCATTGCGAGCCCCGAGTTGTCGGGGCGCGGCAATCTCAAAACTATCAATGGTAGAGATTGCTTCGGCCTAACGGCCTCGTAATGACATAAAAAGGGTGACTTATCGCTGTGAACGGTTGCACAAATCCGAATGACCAAGATTCAAGACTCCTCCGGGGACAGTCAGGATTCAGAACAACGAGGCCCGGTACGTGTTCAGCAGGGGGAAAACCATCCCCAATCCGCCAAACGGCCGGCGGATTGAGGATGCCACCCGATAGGACCCAGAAGATATGTGTGTGGCAGCCTCAAGCCCGGTCCTGCGCAAGCAGGGGGCGGGGCTTGGGGATGGGACTGTGTAGCCATGTAGGGTGCGATATTTCGCACCACTTTACCTGTGAAAACAGGGGCGGGAATCCACTCGAGCGATATGTTAATGGATTCCTGCTTCCGCAGGAATGACACGACGAATCCATCACTCTGTAGGGTATGCAGGTTTCTGCATACCAATCTTTGGACGTAACCGTTCACAGGGTGACATGTCAAATTTTGGCTGGCTTTTGTCATTGCGAGCGAGGCCCTTCGATTGCACTCAGGGTAAACTCCGCCGAGCGCGGCAATCTCAGCATTACCAGAGGTTAGGATTGCTTCGGCCTAAAGGCCTCGCAATGACATAAAAACGCCGATTTACCGCTGTGAACGGTTAAAAAAGCTCAATCGGTGGAGTGCAAAAGCACCCGGCAGGCTTGGATCGCCCTGGATAGGCCGGCCCTTATTACGGAGATTCTGTTTAGCTCATCAGTTGTCAGCTTGTTCTGCGACGAGCGGTAAATAAGTATAAAGCCCAAGGACCGACCGAGCTCCCCCAGCGGAACGGTAACCGCCGATACCTTATTCAGCCCGGCTAAATTACCCTGCAGACCCATTGCGAACATATCATCAAGGCTGCACAATTTGTTCGACCTGAAGATTTGCTCCACCAGCTCAGCGGTGAAACAATTTTCCAGGCGATATTTTTCGAGCCCGATCGGCTGCTCACTTTCGAACATGTGCAATTCATACTTTTCCACCGCAGAGCACGCAGACAGCGCAGAGACAGAATCGTCAAAACTCGACTCAGGCTCGGCGATCTCCGCGGCATCGGGGGCGAATTCTTTTAATCCGCCGTCGGCAGGCCGGCGGAGAAAGAACGTGACATTGACATCGGCGAGCTCCTCTTTGATGAGCCTGCTGACGATATGGAGAAGCTTGCTCAGATCGGTCAAGCCGATGACCGACTTGTAGAAATTTGCCGCGAAGCTTATGGCATTCAGCCTGTCTATGAAGTTCCGCTGCGCAGCAATGAAGTCATTGCAGAGTATATCTATTTTTTTCGCCTGCTTCTTGCGCTGCTTATTGAGCTTGCTTATAAGCAGGCGCAGCCTTCTGTGTCGCTGGTTGTTCATCAATCTTTGCTTTTGGATTCCCGCCAAGCGCGGTCCCGATAATCATTTTGGTCAGGGCACAAATTTATGTTCGGCATACGCCGCAGCCGGCTTTAGACGGAAACAGCCGGTTGCGAGCCGCTGCGAAAGCAGCCCAATAAATAATCGCTTATCAGCTCCGCGGTCTTTAAGGGCCTGGCGGGAAAAATATCAAAGCAGCAGCGTCACGGTTTGCCGGGGTTGATTTGAGTATGTTTTCGGACTCTATTATCCAGGCTGGGCGAGTGCTGGTTTAGCCTTGCCGGCTCTGAAATGAAATAGAAATCCCGTTGACGATAACGGTTGAACGGACTGGCAGGGACACAACATCCGCTAAAGGTCTGCTGTTTCCAACGGCCAAGTAAATACGGCATAGAACCCCGCCATCCGCCTTTGGCGGACCGCCAAGCGAGCACCTAACTGCGGGGCGAAATACTATCCGCTATCATTTCCTGTAGATGACGACCTTGCTCATCGAGTCCCTGAAGGCTTTCAATGGCTTCTCCATTACCTCCAGAGGCGGGTCGGTAAAGGTCAGGTCTCCGCAGGCCGCCTTCCACAAATCAAGCAATGTTACAACTTTAGCCCTTAATCGTACTCCACCGACTCTGCCCCGCTTGCATTCCACTAAGCCATACTTGCCCAGCGTCTGGATGACTTTCTGCAGATAGCCAAGCGAATAGTCCAGGGCCTTGGCAATTTCCTTGGCCTGAATGAAGTCGGCGGCTTTTCTGTCTTTAAGGAAAAGAATTGTTTCGACCGACATCCCAAAATCCTGATTGAGCTTCACAATTGTCTCCTTTTTAAGATGCTGCCACACGGGCAAAATTCGAATCTCGAATCTCGAATCTCGAAATTTCCTGCCCTGCCGGCACTTTGCGTACGCGGGCAGCGAAATCATCAATCTCTTCGATTTTCTCAAAGCCTACCACCATCGCATCCACGCAGCCTGTGCTGAGCACATAGCGGACGGATTCATCTCGTTTTTCGTCGCTGTCGCGGAATTTGCCCTCGCCGACCAGCTTCATTCCGATCACGGCTTTGCCCTGCCGGCGAAGAGCTTTCAGCACTTCTACCACTTTGGGCACTTCCTCAATGTTCCTTACGTCCATTTGCGCTGCATAAGGATTGATCCTCGCGTGCACCGAATCGACCCATGGCTCCTTAACACACGCTTGCAGCGCCTCCAGGCCGTGACACGAGACTCCGTGTGCCCGGATCACGCCTTTCTTTTTGAGCTTGGCCAAAGTGTCCATGTGGGTACTGACGTCATCCGGCCAAGCTGCCGACGATACGCAGTGCAGCAGCACCAGGTCGATGTAATCGGTATTCAGCTCCTTCAGGAATCGCTGCACAATCACGTCAACATCCGGGCGTTCTTTTTCGGGTATGCCGCCGCCCCGCCACCAGATTTTCGAGACCAGCACGTAGTCTTTACGCGGCATGTTTTTTAGCGCGCCGGCCACGTATGGGTGTGTGCCGTACAAATCCGCCATATCGAACAGGCGTACGCCCCGCTCGTAAGATGCCTGCAGCAGCGCTTCAAACTTTTCTTTGCCCAGGCGGGTCTGGTTCGACTGCCTGTTCCCGCCGCGCATGCCCGTGCCGAAGCCCACGCGAGTAACCTTGATCTTGGTCTTTCCCAGCGGCACCCACTCATACGGCTGAAATACCGCTGTCTGCTTTTCCTGGGCCGCTGTAAACGCAGACCCAAGCAGGATACCGCCCACCCCGGCAATCGAGCGGGCCAAGAACTCGCGACGTTTCAGTCTCATTATTAGCTACTCCTTATTCCCAAGTCACAATTCGGTCGCCAGAATACCGCAGTCAGTCTGGCAATGCAAGCATATCATAAGAATTTTTCGCACGACCGCCTTATTAGGCCATCGGGCTACCAGGTTATCAGGCTGTCAGGTTACCAGAAAGCCGGCCTGGCCCTGCCTCGCTTGGTTTCCTGAGAACCTACGCCCTGCACCCTGATTCACTGATACGCTGATTCCCTTGCAGGATTCCGAATGCCCGATCCCCGATGCCCGAACGCGAACCCAGCATCGCAAATCGAGCTGCGCGACGTACAACCAAGCCACCGGCGAAACTCACGGCTGCATAATGACTTTATCCGCAAAGCGCGTACGCTGATCTTTAATCTCAATATATCCGGCCGGCTGCACTTTCTCAAATGTGATTTTTGCGTCCCCGATCGTTACGGTTACCGAGCCGGCGTCAAGCTCGGCAGCGGCTCTTAGTGGAGCCTCAGCCGCGGCATCGGTCGCCGTTAAAACAGTAAGGAAGTAATCAACGGTATTTTGCTCCGGGGGCGAAATCTCTATCCGACACTCCGGCGCCGGGCCGGTGTCTCGCTGGGCGGGGTATGACCTGCCGCCGTAACTATAAAGCTCCGCCCCTGTCGCCAGCCGTACTTGTGGATTAGCCGGCAGTAAAATCTGGATGAATAGCCTGCCTTTGTCGTTGGCAACTACAAGCCGCCCGGCGTCGCGGGTCGGCGGTTTCATCGCCTGCAGCAGCGAGGTTTTTTTCAAAGCCGGGTCTTTGGCGGAGACTCTATCGAACACGACAAATGTGCCGGGCCGCAGGAATACGATCTGCCGGGTGAAATATGCCAGCTTTTTCGGCGAATACGCCCGCGTGCAGTCGGCTGCCGCGTACACATAGCCGCCGTGATCCTCGAAGGCCAGGATTTCGCCAATATCATAAAGCTCTCGCTGCTTTGTCCATTGGGCGGGATCGGCGACCGCGCCGTTGTGATGGGGCCAGGCATGTGCCTGTCCGCCGTCGTTGCCCGAAACTGAGCCGGCGCGAATACCCGGCCAAGTCTCGCAAGGGTCGTAAACCAGCATTGTATTGTGCGCGATCGTCCGCAGGTGAAAATTTACATCGTGGCTCGAGCCGAAGGCGTCGTAGTGGCCCGCGTCGCCGAGCAACTCGGCATATTTGTAAATGAGAAAGTGTCCTACATCCAAGTGCTGATGGGCGGTGAATCGGTCGCCGCACTTAAAGAAGAAATAGGTAGCGTCTTCATCCCAGGAGCTGCGGGCGTAGACGTAGCCGGGCCCCGCACTTATGTGCGAGAGCTTGAAGTTTTTCAAATCGCCTTTGACAACCGTTGCATCCCGCCAGAGCAGGTCTTTGTATGCGTAGACGCCGACGCTCGACCTCGGCGTAGTCTCATTAAATGCGTGCACGGCCTGGTGGGCAGGGTCATTTGCGTAGTGATTTACAAGAATCCGCCTGGCAGATAGGGCCTTGTCACGGTCGCCGCCGAATACTCGCCCGCCGCCGTCGCCCATGGGAACAGGCCGGCGCGAGCTGTATATTCCGATGCCTGGGTAGGCCTCGAACATTCCGGCAACGGCGCGCTGGGCGAAGAATTCGGGGGCCTGGGCGTAATAATCGATGCCCTGGCAAAATCGCGCAACCTCGCAGAAGAACAGCCACTCGTAGAGCCAGTAGTTAATGTAATAGCCTTCTGCCCAGCCGCCGCCCGCGCCTGCCAATCTAAGTGCCGGAGCGGCCCGGCTTTGCCAATCTCGCTCGAGATTCTTGAGAATTTCTGCCGCACGCTCATTCTCATAGTAAGTCGCATAGCAGGCCAAGCCGATGCCCCAATTTTTGTACCCATACCAGGCATTATGGAAGACATGGGTTTCGGAATCAACGTTGGCATCGACTGTCTTATTCATATACTCGTGGAACAATTTGCGCTGCTCCGGCGTCCAGCACTCATNNTGGAGTGGTCGTCGGCGTCAGCCTGGCGTGCGACATTGACGACACGCTGGTAAGCCTCGGCACGCTCTTTTGCCAGGCTCTGCAGGCGCCGGCGAGAACCGAGCAATCGCGGATGCTCACGAGGCACAGGATGAATCTCGGTCTGAGCAATCGCAGCACTTGCCAGACACAGCGAAAAGAAAAGCAACATGCCGGTGCATAACACCAGGCCTAAAGGTTTAGCTGCTGCCGTAACCATTCTCATGATATGGCTCCCGCTGACAATCAGCGTAAATAGATATATGGCGATTACCATGACAACGCGTCACTTTAATTGTATCATAGCCCAACAGAAAGAGAAATTTTTCCGCCCGAAAAAACGTTCCATCGGCGGTCTTGCAAAATGTGCGGAAAAAGGATATAAATTAGAGAATCAGCGCACCAGGAAATCAGGGTGCAGGGCATCAGGGTCTCAGGAAACCAGCCAAAAAGAGAGCCAGGCCGGCTTTCTGATAACCTGATAAACTGATGACCACTTCTTGATAACCTGGTACCCTGATGATGGGCGCATCGCTATGGCTAAAGATGCAAAGAAAAGAATCGAGCAGTTACGCAACGAAATCCGAAGGCACGACTACCTTTATTACGCGCTCAATCAGCCGCAAATCAGCGACCGGCAATACGACAAACTTTTCGCTGAGCTTAAGGCGTTGGAGCAAGCAAATCCGGAGCTTGTAACGCCGGATTCGCCCACGCAGCGCGTTTCCGGCCGGCCGCTCGAAGGTTTTGCCGCCGTCCGACACACCATCCCTATGCTCAGTATGGATAATACCTATAGCGCCGATGAGCTTAGGGCCTTCGATGAAAGGATCCGCAAACAGCTGGGCGGCGAAGATTATGACTATGTTGTCGAGCTAAAGTTCGACGGCCTGGCTGTAAGCCTTCGCTACGAAAACGGCCGGCTCGTCACCGCCGCAACTCGCGGCGACGGCGAAGTGGGCGACGACGTTACCGCCAACGTGCGAACCATCAAAGCTGTCCCGCTTGCGCTTTTGGACGGCGGCGGAATCCCGGGGATACTGGAAGTCCGCGGTGAAGTTTATATGCCCACCAAGTCTTTTATCGAGCTGAATAAGCAGCGCTCCCAGACGGGCGAGCCGGTCTTCGCCAATCCGCGGAACGCGGCTGCCGGCTCTTTGAAGCTGCTGGATGCAAGAATCACCGCCGCCAGAAATCTCTCATTCTTTGCCTACGCCGCCGGCGAAGTCTCCGAGCCTTTGGCGCAAACGCACTACGAGACCCTGCAGAATTTCAAACAATTCGGGCTGCCCGTTAACCCTCACAACGCAAAAGCCGGGGACATAGAGCAGGTCATAGATATCTGTTTTTCCTGGAGCGAAAAGCGGCTGACGTTAGATTACAAAACCGATGGAATGGTAATAAAGATTAACCGCTTTGACCAGCGGGACGCACTCGGCGCAACCGGGCGAGCGCCTCGCTGGTGCATTTCCTACAAGTTTGCCGCAGAACGTGCCCAAACCACTATTGAATCAATTGACGTACAGGTCGGCAAAAGCGGAATTCTAACGCCGGTGGCAAATCTGACGCCGGTACTGCTGGCAGGGACAACGGTCAAGCGGGCAAGCCTGCACAACTTCGATGAGCTGGCTCGGCTGGATGCTCGATGCGGCGACACCGTATTGATTGAAAAGGCCGGCGAGATAATCCCGCAGGTTGTGGAGGTAGAAAAAGAGCTTAGACCCGCCGGGGCCGTGCCCTTCAAAGTGCCGGCTAAATGTCCAAATTGCGGCTCCGCCGTTGCAAAGGATAAAGAAGGCGTTTACATCCGCTGCGTTAATCCGGACTGCCTGGGTCAATTGAAGGAACGCCTGCGATATTTTGCCGGTCGAGACCAGATGGATATTGAAAATCTTGGGCCTGCGCTGATCGAGCAGCTGGTCGAGTCGGGCTTGGTGAAAAATTTCGCCGACCTTTACAAATTGCAGAAATCGGACCTGATGACTCTGGAACGGATGGGCGAAAAAAGCGCAGATAACGTCATAGCTGCGATAGAAAAGAGCAAAGCACGCCCGCTGTGGCGGCTCGTAGCCGCTCTGGGTATTCGTCACATCGGCGGCCAATCAGCCGACATTTTGGCGGAACATTTCGGCTCGCTGGATGCTCTTATGGCCGCCGACGTAGAAGCACTCCAGACCGTAGAGCAAATCGGACCTAAGATAGCAGAAAGCGTGTATGAATATTTCCGCAACCCAGCGAACCGAGCGGTAATTGAAGGGCTGCTAACCGCAGGCGTAAGGCCTGAACAGCCGAAAAAAGTGCGGCGCGCAGGTCAATTAGCCGGGAAAACCATCGTTGTTACCGGCACGCTGGAAAAGTTCACACGCCCGCAGATTGAGCAGGCGATCAAACAAGCCGGCGGAAAGCCGGCATCCAGCGTGAGTAAGAAAACCGACTTTGTATTGGCCGGCAAAGAACCCGGCAGCAAGCTGGATAGGGCCCGGCAGCTGGGGGTTAAAGTAATAGACGAGAAACAATTTCAGGAAATAATAAAGGGTTAGCTACCTCCGCAACGACCTTAGAAAGCGAAGAATAATAATGAGCAAGAAAATCATTGCTATTGTTGGTAGCTATCGCAAGGGCAGAATCATTAATAGTGCTGTCTCCGCAGTTCTGCAAGGGGCACAGGCCAAAGGAGCTGAGATAGAAAAGATATACCTTATCGACAAGCACATTGAGTTTTGTAACAACTGCCGAAAATGCACTCAAAAAAACGTCGATGGAGCAAGGACCAAGTGCGTACACAATGACGATATGGAGCATATACTTGATGAAATTGATATTGCCGATGGGGTGGTGCTTGGGGCGCCTATAAACTTCTTTACTGTCACCGCTATTATGAAGAGGTTTATTGAAAGGCTCTTGCCATATTGTTATTGGCCGTGGGGCAAGCTAATACCGAGGCATCGAATAAAACAAGTAAATAAAGAAGCGGTTATTGTTACCTCGAGCGGCTGTCCTGCGTGGCTTGGCAGGATTATCTTTCGGGGTGCACAGAGTATCTTGAAAGAAGCGGCGAGGTGTTTAGGGGCAAAGGTGGTGAAATCGCTTTACTTTGGAGCTGTTTGCCAAAAGGAAGATCAAAAACTAAACGAAAAGGATGCACTTGCAGCGATTAAGGCAGGAGACAAACTTGTGTGCTAATGGGTACCCAGGATGAAAACTTCATGCAGATGGCGCTAAGGCTGGCGAAGCGCGGCATCGGCTCAGTTGAGCCAAATCCGGCGGTTGGTTGTATTATCGTGAAAGACGGCCGGATTATCGGCAAAGGCCGGCACAAGAAATTCGGCGGCCCCCACGCTGAGATAAACGCCCTGCAAGACTGCAAAGAGCCTGGCGTCAATCCGCAGGGAGCAACGATGTATGTCACCCTTGAGCCGTGCTGTCACTACGGAAAGACGCCGCCCTGCACCGATGCGATAATCGCCGCCGGCATAGCAAAGGTAGTGGCGGCGACGATCGACCCATCGCCGCACGCCAACGGCGCTGGGATGAAGCGATTGCGAGAGGCTGGAATTGAAGCTCGAACAGGCGTCTGTGAGACCGAGGCGCGCATACTGAACGCCCCGTTTATCAAATTCGCCGCTGCCGGCAAATGCTGGGTGATACTAAAATGGGCGCAAAGTATCGACGGAAAAGTTGCTTATGCCGGAAAAGTTCGAAATTCCGGGCCAGTGGCCCGGTGCTGGATTTCGAATGAGCTAAGCAGAAAAGACGCCCACAGGCTGCGCCGGCGGGTGCAGGGGATACTGGTGGGCGTCAATACGGTAATCGCCGACGACCCGCTGCTCACGGCCAGGCCAAGCAGAGGAAAAAAACCAGCCAGAATCGTGCTGGACACACACCTGAGAATTCCTTTGAATTGCCGGCTGCTGGCAACGGCTAAGAAAGTGCCGGTGCTGATCGTAACCAATGAAGGAGCGGTTAAGGCCAATTCAGACATAGTGGATAAAATAGCACACAAAGGAGCTGAACTATTGACCGTGCCAATGGACCAAGGCCGATGTGACATAGAATCGCTGCTCGACGAGCTGAGCAGGCGCGGCGTCACTCAATTGCTTGTAGAAGGCGGCCCGACGGTTCTGACTTCGTTTTTGAAACGGGAGCTTGCCGACGAAATCTGTGTTTACATTACGCCGAAGATATTAGGCTCGCAAGGCAGCCTCGGCATCTCCGAGCCGATGGCTGAATTAAGCGCAGCAGTCAGCCTACATTACGTTGACGTAAAGCGTTTCGCCGACGATATTCGCCTGACCGGCTTGACGGAAAAGGCGCTCCGGCAGCTCTCAATTCGGGGAGCCGAAAACTGCTAAAAAGGCGGGAGTCCTCGGTCTGCGCAGTGCCCTTGAAATAAGATAAGGGGTCGATTTGGCTGAAATTATTGTCGCCCGCGCCGGCAGAAAAATGGGCGGGCTGAAAAAAAAATAGTGAAATCAAAAATATCTCAAACATCCTCCTTTGCGGCAGCTCCTGAAATGGTAAAATTAGCCCCGTTTGGAACAGCCCTTGCAAAAATATTTCCAAAAAAATGAAATACTTGTTGCATTCAGCCAAAAACGGCAATAGAATCCGGCGTAAATTGAAATGATTGTGTGAGAGACTATTGAAATAGCAGAGTCAACACTAATTAATGTTAGGGCTGAGACCTACCAGCAGCATCACTTCTCTTATTCTGCCGGGATTCACTGAGAAAGGTTGTTGATGCACATAAACAGATTGCTGGGCCTGTCGATTGGCATTTGAAAGTCAGCCCGCCCGTCGCACAAGCCAGAACTGACGCTAATTAGGAGTCGAGACTCCGGTAGAGGTTTTCAAGACAGTTTAGAATCAGGAAAGGAAGAACAAAATGAACATCTATGTAGGGAATCTGGCACATGATTTAACCGATGATGCTTTGCGTCAGGCTTTTGAAGCCCATGGCCAGGTCGAATCCGCCACTGTCATAAAAGACAAATTCACCGGCGAACCAAGAGGCTTCGGCTTTGTTGAGATGCCCTCCAAGAAGGAAGCCGATCTTGCAATCGCCGAAATGAACGGCAAGGACCTCATGGGACAAGAAATTAAAGTCAGCGAGGCTCGTCCCCGCAGCGAAGGCCGTCGACCCTTCGGCGGCGGCGGCGGAGGAGGAGGAGGAGGAGGAGGAGGAAGAAGAGGCGGCGGCAGAGAACGCTTCTAAATACGCAATAACCAGGCATAAAAAGTCATAATAGGACATCGCACGACAGAAT
>JAFNGF010000171.1 GCA_017885385.1 Planctomycetota bacterium | reverse complement strand
CCAAGAGCACTGCCTGTCCTGGATGAAAATGACTACAGGAAGATTAGATACTATGTGCAGCACTTTTGCCAAAAAAGAAACGTTCTGACCGGCAAAAACTCCTTTTTGGCGGGGTTGTTGTCGCCGGGGCGGGCAGGTGGTGACAGCCGGCTGGTCGTTTCGGTGACGGAGATTACCTCGTCTGTCGGCTGGCAGAGATATGAGGACCAGCAGCTCGTTGCGGAAGGCGAATTGCCGTGGGGATTTTTGCCGGTAGTGCACGTCCAGAATATTGCCCAGCCGTATTACTATGAGGGGCTTAGCGACGTTGAGCCGTTGATACCGCTTCAGGATGAGCTCAACACCAGACTCAGCGACAGGGCGAGCCGAATCACGTTNNTTCAAGATGTATCTGGGAAAGGGCATCGAGGGCTTTGAGGATAGGCCCATCTCGCCGGGCAGGATGTGGTACACCGACAATCTGGAGGCCAGTATCGAGGAGTTCGGCGGAGATACGCCCACGCCCAGCGAGGGCGTGCACATCGCCGAGATCAGAGAGGCGATGGATAAGGTCAGCGGCGTTACGCCGGTCGTAGCGGGCGTTCTGCGAGATAAGCTCGGCAACCTCACAAGCGCGGTCGCCCTTAAACTTACGCTTATGGGCACGCTCTCAAAAAATGAACGCAAGAGGTTCACTTACGGGCAGGGCCTAAAAAATATCTGCGCGATGGTACTGGCGATGCTGGATAAGGCCGGCATCTATCAGACCGCGCGGGCGGATAGAGAAATCGAGATCATTTTTCCAAGCCCGCTGCCTGAAAACGTGATGGAAAAGCTAAAAGAGGCACAGATCAAAAAGCAGTTGGGCGTTCCAACTGAGCAGGTGCTGCGAGAATTGGGATACGAGAACTTGCAAAACGCGGTTCAAGTTTAGCCCCCAGGCCTGTCCTGAGCGAAGTCGAAGGGTTTATCCTGGGGGTCCGTCGCCGTACCGGCGACGGCTAAACGATTCATCGCGGGGTTTACGAACCAGGAGAGAATATGAGTCAGATCGACACAGAAAACATTTTGTCAGAAGACATAGCGGACCACAGTGACGTCGACAACGCCAAACTTGTTCCGGTGACTGAATCGATCCGTTATCGCAGAAGGGCACAGAGTGCCGAGAAGAAGGCCGAATCGTTGGCCGAGGAGCTGGCTGCGGCAAAGGCACAGGCAACGAGCCTGTCGCAGCAGTTGAACGACCTGCAGGTCGAGCAGCAGTTGATCCGTAAACTTGCTGCTGCCGGGGCGGTTGATTTGGAAATGGCTGTTCTGATTGCCAAGGCCAGAATACAGGGTCAGGACAAGGCGGATGTGAACGGCGTAGTCGAGCAGCTACGGAAGGAGAAGGAGTATCTCTTTGGCGGTGCAGCTGCTGTCGTCGGCGCGAGAAAGACTGCTTCGGCGAAGGAGCGGATGCAGAACAGCCAGACGATTCTTGAAAGGGCAGCCAAAAGGGCGGCCACCTCAGGCAGTCGAAGGGACTTGCAGGAGTATCTGAAATTGCGAAGGAATTTTCTGTGATTGTGTATTTAGCCCCGCAACTTGTTGCGGGGTTCAAAAAAACCAAAAGGAGATAAACAATGGCATTTACCGGAAAAGCAACTTATTCAGCGGGCACGACTCTGCCGGAATTGGCAGAGGACGTGTCGGATTTGATCGGGCTAATTTCACCTTACGAAACGCCCCTGTTGGATGCCCTGGGCGATCCGATGAGAGAGGCGGCCAGCACGCATCACGAGTGGCTGGAAGACGAGCTTTTGCCCAACAAGGACGCGATCAACGACAGCACATATACCGACCCGGCAGCAGACACCCAGTTTGTCGTTGACAACGGCAGCAGATTCCGTGTCGGCGATCAGATTCAGGTCGAAGGCAGCGAGGAATTGATGCTGGTAACCGCCGTCAGCACTAATACTCTGACGGTCGTTCGTGGTTACGCCGGCACTACGCCGGAGGCTTTGGCGGACAATAAGGTAATCAACATCCTGGGCAACGCTGCTCTTGAAGGGGCGGATAAACCGGACGTGCGGTTCACCAATCGTGTGCGGTGCGGCAACTACACGCAGATATTTACCGCCGCGGTGGAAGTAAGCGGCACGGATATGGCTGCCAGTCACCTGGGCCTGGCGGACGAGATGGATTACCAAAAACAGGAACGGCTGCGCGAGCTGCTTCGTGACCTGGAGAACAGTGTGATTAACGGCGGTCAGCCGGCCGGCAACCCGGAAGGCAGCGGCTCAGTCAGGCGGTCGATAAAGGGCATTATTAAGCATCTGTCGACCAATGTTTTCCACACCGGCGACAGCGGCTTTCCCAGCGGCACCGACCTTGACGAGGCCAAGATTAATTATGTGCTGCGAAAGGTCTGGGAGAATAGCGGCGGCAACGTTGACCTGATTGTAGTGGGCGGCTTTCAGAAGCGAAGGATAAACGCCTTCTGCGCCGACAGCAGGACATACGCAGCCGCCGACACGACCTTCACCAATATGATAAGCGTCTATGAGAGTGACTTCGGCGTGTGCAGGATTGTCACCACCCGCTGGGTGCCGCAGGATGCAGCGCTGCTGCTGGATTCCTCGCGGATAGGTGTGCTGCCACTGGCCGGGCGGAGCTTTTACTTTAAGCCCCTGGCAAGCAGCGGCGACTACGAGTGCGGCGAGCTGATCGGCGAATACACGCTGGAGCTGCGCAACCAGGCGGCTCACGGCCTGATTCGCGACCTCAGTGCATCCTAAATGGGGGGCAGGGGATAATATTTAGCCCCCCGATTTATCGGGGGGTTTTATCCCCATCGGGCAAAGGGACCAAAAAATGGTTACGTTTTCCACAGATTCGGACATCCTCAAGTATGAGCCCGCGCTATTCGGCGAGTTGCACCTGCCCTGGCAGGTGCTCGCGGCGGGCACGGGCGGCCAACTGAGCGGCACTACATTTACCGCAAGCGCCGCTGACTTTGAATCATCGCAGGTTACAGCCGGCGGCGTCATATACCTACGCTCCGCGGATGGATTGCTTGACGGCGGCTACGAGATAGTTTCAGTCGATTCAGCGACACAACTTACCGTCTCGGTAGTCAGGACGGATTCAGAAGCGCAGCCGGTCGCGCCGCCGGAGGCGACCGATATAAGCTACCGCATCAGCACTTTCGCCCCGCAGGCCTGCGAGGTTGCCTTTGCGTTGACCGAGTATTTCGGCATTAAGCCCGGCAATCCGGCAAGTGATATAGATGTGCAGGATGTTTTGGACCCGGCTGTGTTGAAGGGAGCATCGGTCTTTGCCGTCATCTCGGTCGTCTATGCGATGTTAGCCAGTAAGGCCGGCGATGAGAATTTCTGGAAGAAGAGCCTCTACTATCGGAGGCTTTTTGAAAAGGCGCGGCAGCGCTGCTGCGTTGGCATTGACCTGAACTGCGACGGCTTGGTGGATATCACCATAACCAGAGCATCCGTAAGATTGACGCGCGATTAGTATTTAGCCCCCCAATTTATTGGGGGGTTCGTCGCCGTCTGGCTACGGCTCGGCGCTCCGCCGAGACGAGTGCCGGCGACGGCTAAACACTTGGTGCGGGGTTATCCTCCCGCCACGGGACAAATCGATGAACGTGACTCTGGACGGGCAAAACTTGTTTGACCGGCAGCAGTTGGAGGTCGAGCCGGATAGTATTAGCCGAGCC
>JAFNGF010000170.1 GCA_017885385.1 Planctomycetota bacterium | reverse complement strand
CGTATGTCAGGAACGGGTCAACAGGGTCTGTATACGTCGATGGAGTTCAACAAGGCACGTATTCAGCCGCCTTCGATTTGGCTACGGTAACACGGTGGTCAATAGGACAGGAGTGGGACGACGCTACGCCGAGCGACTTTTATAGAGGCATGGTGGATGATGTCCGCATCTACAAGGTGCCTCTGAGGCAGGCCCAGATTGCCGAACTTATGAGAGGCGACCCGCTCCTTGCCTGGCGCCCCAAGCCCGCCGATAAGTCAACACCGGACATAGAAAAGGCAACGCCCCTTGGCTGGACGCCTGGAGATAAGGCGGCGCAGCACGATGTCTACTTTGGCACTGACCAGACCGCGACGACAGATGCTACTACAGCTTCAACAGGCATTTATCGAGGCCGGCAGCTTGCTGCCAGTTACACCCCTGCCGAAGCTCTGCAGTGGGGCGGTGGACCTTACTACTGGCGCATCGACGAGTACAATACCGACGGGACTGTCAGCACGGGCAAAGTCTGGAGCTTTACGATAGCCGACTACCTCATTGTGGATGATTTTGAGGATTACACCGACAATGTCGGCAGCAGAATCTTTCAGACTTGGCGGGATGGATTTGGATTCTCCGAACCTGCGCCCGGCTATTCCGGCAACGGTACAGGCTCGGCTGTAGGTTACAGTCAAGCTCCCTTCGCGGAGCTAAGCACCGTTCATGGTGGCATTCAGGCGATGCCGTTGGCTTACGACAACAGCGGTGCGACCGGCAAAACCCGCTACTCTGAAACGCAACGCGAGTGGGCCTCGCCGTTGGATTGGACAAAATATAGCTTGAAAGGTTTGACGCTGTATTTCTACGGCGCTCCTGCCAATGCTGCTGAACAACTGTATGTGGCGCTGGAAGATAATGCCGGCCACGTCAAGGTGGTCAACCATCCTGATCCGGAGGCAGTTCAGGCAGCCGGCTGGCAGGAGTGGAACATCGAGCTGACGCAATTCAGCGCTGCGGGCGTAAATCTGAAGGCCGTCAAGAAGATGTATATTGGCCTGGGCAACCGGACCAGTCCCAAGGCCGGCGGCACGGGCACGATATACGTCGATGATATCCGGGCGTATCCGAGCAGATGTGTTCCTTCGAGGGCAAAGCCTGCGGCCAGTTTCAATGATGATTGTATAGTCGATAATTTAGACCTCCAGATAATGGCAGGGGACTGGGTCGTTAGAGATGTTCCGGAAGCTGCTTGGAATGGGGCCTTCTCCAGCCAGGATATTGGTGCGGGTACTGCTGCCGGTAGCTTCAGCTTCGACGGCAATGTCTATACCATCACAGCCGATGGCAATGATATCTGGGGTATGGCTGATGCGTTCCGTTACGCGTATAAGCAGGTAAGCGGTGATTTCCAGATGACCGTACGCGTGACCGGTCTTGATCCGGTAGACGTATGGTCCAAGGCCGGTGTAATGATACGTCAATTGCTGGATCCTGGTTCTGCCAATGCGATGATAGCTACATCTGGCACTAGCGGCGGTGGTGCGAGTTTCCAGTGGCGGCCAACGCAGGGCGCTTCTTCAAGCTCACAACGTCTTTTGGAGAGCGCCTACGCAGTGACGGAGCCTGCTTGTATTCGCTTAGTGCGTCAGGGTAGTACTATAAGTGGCTATGTCTTCGTAGATGGCAGATGGCAGCTGGAGGGCCAGACGACGGCGGTTGTTCTGACTGGCCCAGTCTATATTGGCCTGGCGGTGACATCGCATGTGGACGGCACATTGACTACGGCAACGTTTGACCGGGCGTGTGTATTCTCTGCGTCTGATCTGCGTGTGGATGGCATTGTGGACTTCAAAGACTATGCTGTCTTAGCAGATTCGTGGCTTGAGGAGATTTTGTGGCCGTAATCACACCCCGACTTGATCGGGGGCGGTGAAACCGCCGCCGGAAGACCCCCAAATTTATCCGCCATGCGTGTGACGGATAAATCCTTGGACCCGGCTGAGGACGGGTCCGGGGGCTAAACCCTAACACTATTTGGGGGCCTATACAACTGGGTATAGGCCCCACTTTTTTGAGCACTTTCAACGTGGGCAAAGCTTTCGTACCAAGCCCACCACGACAGCGTCAACTCGGCAATTATCCGAATAGATAGGCTCATAATCGTCATTAGCCGGCTGCAGTCGAGCCTGACCCTCTTCTTTGTAAAACCGTTTCAACGTGGCATTTTCTCCATCGACGATGGCGATGACCAGCTGGCCGTTGTCGGCAACATCGCTGCGGCGACAAATCACATAATCGCCCTGACGAATATCCTCGTTGATCATGCTGTCGCCTTTGACCTCAAGGGCAAATAGCTCGCCCGTTCCAAAGCAGCAAGCAAATGATAGGTACTCCACGTTTTCGACAGCCTCCAACGGAGTACCTGCTGCCACTTTGCCACATAACGGTATTCCTGCCAACTCGTTCCGATTGCCGGAATTGCTGCGCTGGCTAAGATGGCTAAGCAGTTCTTGCGCTCGGCAAGTCAAGCTCAAAGAGCGAGCCCTGTTCGGACAGCCTGAAAGCAGTCCTTTTCTGCGCAGCTCGGCGATATGCTCGAATACGGTACTTCGGCTTATGTTTAATTCGGCTGCCAATTCCGCTATTGTGGGGGAATAGCATTGGTTCTCTTGAAAGGACGCCACTATCTGCAATAGTTGTAGCTGGCGCGGAGTCAGCCGTACTGTGGGGTCTGCTGTTTCCAACCACATTTTTCACTTTCTCCCGGACGCAAGCAGCATATTTACCGCAGCGGACCGCAGCGGTCAAATCAACCGGCAGATTGCTTGGCCTTAAGCCAGCCATTATGGCTGCTATTCCAAGCGTCGAAGTCAACAGCTCAGTAAGGGAGCTTAGCCGGCCCAAAGGTTCTGCCGGTTCCGGCCGCCAGACGGCGATAAAGTCACCGCCAGGTCCAAACTTGCAAAGCGGTTCAGCTTGTCCATGTGCCTGATGTCTCATTTCTCTCTGCCTCTTGTTTTTGGCGAACGCATAACAGGCATTTTGCACCGGATGCTACTATCGGCAAAGCAAGCACAAAAACCCGAACAAAATCCGAACAAAAATCGGCTGATGTTGTGTTTCTTTTGCTCTCTTATTCTCTTTACTGATAGCAGCGGCAATATAGGACTATAAATATGGCCGACAGAGACTCGAGACAGAAGGGGGCCAGTGAATTCTTGTCCAGCAACGCCGGTTTGCTGTACCTATGCGTCAGATTGAAGGTGCGTGTTTAGCTAACCTTGGGCACTCCCATCCCCAAGCTTGTCCTCGCGAAAGCGGGCACTGCGCTTGAGGCTGCCACACCCGTCGCAGTGGGGGGTCCGACTCCGTGCCGGCGTCGGCTAAACCCCGNNCCTGCATACCCTACGTCGGGTGGCATCCTCAATCCGCCCCCGCGTCTTCTTGTCGAAGACGATCGCGCCAGCCATCCCTTGTAGGAGAGCGGGGGCGGATTGGGGATGGTTCTCTCTCTGGCTGAACACGTACGATTGAAGTGAAATATGATTGACAGAAAAGCTCGCGTAGCCGCCATGCCCTCGCACAGGCGCCGTGCGCGGCCTGCGAAAGGTTATGACAAACGCTGGTTCCGCCTGGAAACCCTACCGCCGGACGTCGCTGCTCCCACACAGAAATACGTGCTATTATCGCTTCCAGCTTGTATTTGCTCGATGTGCCGGTTAGGTAACTTGCCGCTATCTATAATTCCGCTCTCAGGGCCGCCGCGACGTAAGATAGCGCAGCGCCCCTGCTCGGCAGATGCCCATCGCTATGTGGAGCCGGTGCCACGTCTACGAGTGCTGGCTCACGAAGGCAGAGGGTTGCTAATATTCTTCTTCCTCGTCCTCTTCTTCCTCTTCGTCTTCGTCGTCAGAATCGTCGTCGGATTCGTACTCCTCAGAGTTTTCGTCGTCAGAGGGGTCAGATTCAGAGGCCGAGGAATCATCAGGATTTTCATCTTCTAAATCGTGCGGTTCCAACTCTTCCAGGAGCTCAAAATCTCGTTCTGTTTCCCACATACCTATCGCCTTTCTTTTGCGCCAGCAGCCGGCGCTTACTGTTTGTGCCCGTCCGGACTGCGATGACTACACCTGTTATTCCGGCATTACGAATATTTGAATAGACTATTTAGACCGTGTCTACGGTATTTTTTAGTAAAAGTTCATAATTTTTAGCTATCTCCATAATTGTAGGCGGGCTACGGGTCTATGATTGGCCTACTAACTTCCGCAGAACTCACCACAGAGAGTGCTGAGAGCGCAGAGCAAAAATCGAGATTTATCCGCCATCCGTGTGGCAGATTGAAATCCTCAGCGTCCTCTGCGCACTCGGCGGTAAAAACACTTATTCGGGGACGTATGCTATGGAAGTCTGCAGGGCAAAACCGCAAGTGCAGCCCGAGCTGGCTTCGGGAATAAGGACGAGGCCGCCTGCAGGAATGATATTGATCCAGCAGCCCGGCCTAGTGACGTTGTTAAGGCGGGTCGGGCCGCCGTTCGGCCCCAAGTTATACATCCAGGGGTTGCCGCCACGCCAGAACAAGCACTGGGCCGAGGCGGATACGCCACCGCAGCCGTGCCCTCGGCGGTCAAATTTCCAGTCCGGAATCCTCGCACCGGTTCTGAGGTTATAGGCGTAAGGCCAGGCAAATACAGTATCACCAATGATCGTCGGGAGACGGTTGTATTCACCATGGGCGCCATCGGTCGGCAGGCCGCTATCGTGGTCGGTGCTCCAACAAGCCTGGCCTGACCTGGCGTCAAAAGCATAGTAGTAGTAGCGAACGACCTGACCATCGAGCTTTGACCCGCTCAAAAGAAGTGTGTCCTCGGCATAATTCAGATAGACCGGCTCCTCAAAATTACTGACATCGATCTTTTTCTTGTATAAGACCTGCCCGGTTTGGGCATCCAGAGCGACCAGATACTGCTCACCGCCGTCGAGAAGCTCCTTAGCCGGCATACGCCCGAGCGTGTCGGCCAGCGCCTTCGGGCTATGAGTTTGGACAAAGTACATCCGTCCGCCGCCAACAGCTATGGTCGTATTCAGAATCAGACCATCTTTATATTTCCAGAGCGGCGTGCCACCGTCTTTTTCCACCGCGAACAGGTAGTCGCTCAGTACAAGCTTCATATTTCTGTGCCACAACGCATTGTCGGCCTGATAACTGGTTTCGGTATAGGATGCTCCCTTTTTGCGTCCGCTTCCCAGGAGCAGATTGCCGCTATAGGCGATGTAGCCCCAATCGCGCAGCCCGTCCTCAATGAGCTGAGGCATGGTGAAAGTAAGATGCCGCTGACCGGTCTGGACATCGAAGCGGTGGCATTTGTCCTCTGCCGCAACGTAGAGAAATTGCTCGTCCACAACCATGCTGCCGCAGTCCAGAAACACGCCCAGCCTTCTGGAGTTCGGAATTCGGACATCCCACAGGCTCGTTCCATTATAGGCATCCACGGCAAAGACGATGCAGTCGCCCGGAACAAAAAGCCGGCCGTCTTTGAATAGCGGAGGCACGTTGCGGTGATGACGGTCGATCATCTGCCTCGGCCCTGGCTCGCCAAACCATTGGAGGGATACCTTGCCCTTGACTAGTTCGTCGCCGCTGCAACCGGTATTGCCAGGCTCGGCGTATGTGTGGGTCCACTCGCCGGCGCCTTTGAGTTTTCCTCGTGCCGCCCATGCCAAGACTATTTTGTCGCCCTTGTGCACTTTCCAGCCCGCAAAAGAATTTCCGCCCCAATTCTCTAAGCTTTCTTGGTCGTACTGACCCGCCGGGATGGGCAGGGCAATTACCCCGCCGTAAGGTCTTAACAGCTCAAAAACCTGCTGTGCTGAGGCAGGAATGTCGCCCGTGCGTAGCGAAATCTGGTAGACTATCAGATTGGCAAAATATTTTGTATAGGGCAATTTTGCGCCGCATCCGTGATGAACAACAACTCTGCCGTACAGCCCCGCGTTGTCGATAGCCCTTCGGGCGAAAGAAACCTTACTGGCATCGTCCTCAACAGCGATGATTTTCAGATTGGTCAGCCGGGCAAGCTCGTACGCCAATCGCCCGTCGTCGCAATTCAGGATGAGGCAATATCCCTTTCGGATTTGGGTTTTCTCCACTATATTCTTAGCCGCTTCCGCGTAAAGCTGCGTCAAATCGTCAGGTGGATAAGGATCAGCAGTCGGCTTTGTTGCTATTACTTGCGCGGTGCCATCTACCTTGTTTCTGAAGCAATGTATTTGGCCCGTGTCGGTGCTGACGTACAGGCCGCCGTTTATCACGCTCAAGCCAAACGCCTTGCCTGCAACCGGTGCACTCCAGATTTCTTTGCCGTCGGTGGCGCTGTATGCAGCCACCTTATTGTCCCCTCCCACAAACAGAGTATCGCCTGACATAATCATCGAATAGGGACATTCACACACAACCATCCACAAGTAACAGTCCTTCAACTGTTTTGACAGCTCCTGAAGTCTTGCCGCGATGTCGGGCAGCTCTTTGCATAATTGCTCTGCCTGCGGCGTATCTGCACTTAGCTTTTTAAGCTCCTCATCGATCTTTTTATACTGGGTGCTGAGATTATTCTTTTGCCGTGAAAGCTCGAGATACCGGCTGCGATTGAATGCCGAAAGCTCACTTTCGGATTGCATGTATGCTATCGGCCCATTCACTATCATCCTTAAGCCGCCAAAGGTCGCAATTCTGTCTTTGGTTTTTACATCGCTGGCACTAATTTCTTTTGGGCCTCTGCCGGGCCCGCTCACCAGCACGTCTTCCGTTAGCAAGGTGTATGCCCCGCCGGCGCTGGGCAGCTCTGCCAGAAATGCCCCGCCTGCGCGAGCAAACATTGCCGGGCTTGCTTGCCCTGTGGGGACGTACAAACGTTCATCCGAGGCAAGTATGTAACCCTGCGGCGAAACGCTTATCTTCTGCTTCCACATTACCGATCCATCGTCAACATCCAGTGCCAACAAGAACGCTGCTTCATCGGGAAACAGTCCCGCCGCGAAATATAGCTGCGCGCCGTCCACAACCAGGCCGGTTCGCACCGGGCACAGCGATATAATTCGCCCATTTCCTGGAACCATCCGGTCCTGATCGGCGGCTTTATATCTCCATATCAGCAAGCCTTTATCCGCAGACAGACAGTACACACACCCGTCGTCGGAGCCGACGTACAAGCGGCTGCCGGAGATAGTAGGGGCCAGCCTTACAGGTCCTTCTGTGAAGAATGTCCAGCGCTGCTGCCCGGTCATCGCATCCAGTGCATAGACTTTGTCATCCGCGGATGAGCCGAAGTATACGGCATCGCCCGCCCCAACGATGTGGAATGCGCGGTCGTATGTTACCGTTGCCCTGAGGTTGTAGTGATGGTGCCAGAAATCCTGTTTTGCCGGCTCGGGCCACGCAGGCTTTGGTTTATGCAATGACTTGAATATCCAACATTCTGTAAGCGGCAGTTCCAGCTGCTCGCGGGTCACGCCACTTCTGCGATTGTCGTGGCCGAAGGTGGGCCAGTCCTCCGCTTTACCCGAACCGTAAATAAGAAAAGTCCACAGATAAAAAAAGCATGCAACAACGCATTTGTTCATCTGGCAATCCTATCCGGCTGCGGCTCGGCGCTTCCCGCTCCGGCGAAGCGTTTCCGGCTACAGCTTGGCACTTCGCCGAGACGAGTGTAGTAGTGAGAGTGGTGGGAATCGGACCCACGACCTACGGCTTAAAAGGCCGTTGCTTTGATTCCATAAGTCCAGCAGATAAAAGACTTACAAAAACCGAAAATCCTGTCTTGGCCACCAGCTTGGCCATTTTACTGCAAAAATACCCCGAATTGCAAGAGATTATTTCGGCCTGGCCGAAGCTGCCGGAGCATATCAGGGCAGCGATTAGAGCATTGGTTCAAGGGGCATAACGCATGAAAATTGCTGTGAAGGCCGGGGCCCCCCCGCAAGGATGGCCGAGAAAATCCGCCAGCGGGCCTGTGGCGCAAAACTTGAGGCATTCTGTGAGACAATTGGCGGCATTTTATGGGTCCTGCCTAGGATCTAGCGCCTTGCGAGGCGAAGCCATGCGGATTCGGCGCACGTATAAGTTTTTTTTATTTTGTGACAAATAAATAAATTTTAGGGCAAAAAGTGGCGTTCCCAACCTGAAAACGCATTCAGGACAAAACACGTTGTGAACCGAGGGCTTTTATATGGTTAAAGACGACGTAATAAGCCGACGAGGGCGGGCCTTGGCCTCCACACAATACGACATACGACATACGCAATACAATATACGAGGAACACGCCACATCAAAACAAATAGGCCTGCCGGAATACCCGGCAAGCCCTTTTTCACTCGTTTCTTCTACTTTCCCAACGCACGCCTGCCCCGAGCGAAGGTTCCCACAAAGCGGGGTCCCAAGTCGAGGGGACGAATTATCGCTTCGAGACACGAGTCACGCGCGCCTGCCCCGAGCAAAGTCGAGGGGACGAGCCACGAACTACAAGGTCCTTCGTCTTCGCAGCCAGCCGACAAGGCCTATACCAATCCCGCCCAACAGGATAGCGCCGGGAGCAGGAATAGGAACAATCACCAGTTGGTCTTGAGCTCGATAAGCATAGTCTCCTGCATGTCCTTGAGCCCACAGATTCAATACCCGAACATCACCCAGACCAGACCATTCGCCGCTTGCAACTGCTGTATTACCTTGTGTTACAAGGTAGTTATTAACGCCATAACCGGGTGATTGATTCTCGATGTACCAAACTGCCTTTTGAAGGTCATCGGCTAATTGATTGGTCCGAGCACCTAAACCACCGCTTACGTACTTAGTGAAAAGATAGGCTGTTCGAGCATCAAGAGGATTAGAAGGGTAACCCGGCAGTCCATCATTATACACTGCAGCGGTATTAATTTGAACGTCATAGCGACCGTCATAACTTATATGCTCAGTCGTTTCGATACAGAACGTATAGAAAGTAGAACCCGTTGGATTGATTCCGACAGGACCACCGCTAACCACCTTAAAATTAAACTCTCCTCCAGCGGTCGTTCCATATCCGTGGTTTAAGAGTTGAATTGTAGGCACAGCAAACGCTGGTGCGGCCATCAAAAAACAAATCGTAAGACTAAATACTATTTTCTTGTTCATATCTTGTCCTTCTTGTGTGTTGGTTTTTCTATTGACTCTGTCTTTCGCAAAGTCTTAGGTATAGACAAAGGGCAGGGTGAAAGAAGCCATCCCTCATCCCTGCCCTTTGTCACCTTTTCCATATTTCCTACAGCGTCCTGCGTCTTCGCAGGCTGCCGAGTCTTCGGAAGGCGTACAGGAGGCAGGGCGAAAAGCCCTGCCCCTGTTTGCCTTTACGTTACTTCTTGCTCACTCCTTAGAGTGTCCTACGTCTGCGTAACCAGCCGACAAGGCCTACACCAATCCCGCCGAGCAGAATGGCACCAGGAGCAGGAATAGCACCGTCGGCAACATATGGGTTTACCTCAAGGTTGTCGATGCCGACATCTCTTTCACCGCTATCGCTGATTACCAGAAGCGAGACCGCTCTGGAGAAAGAAAGGTCAGGAAGGCGAACCACGGTATCATCACCAAGGTCCCAGAACCACCACGTACCATAGTCAACGCTCCAGCTGGCGACCAACGCACTCGCGATAGGATCCTCTACACTTCCGTAAGTGCTATCGTAAGCCCTAATAGCGAAGTCGTCGTCTGATGTAGCGTCATAGACGTACCCGACAGTGCTACCAGTGCCGCCTAAGCCCAACAAACCGGAGATCGGTTGGACCCCGAAGAGTATCTCAAAGTCGCCGCCTACGCTTGCGCTAGTCCGAATAGCGATAGTCGTGTTTCCACTCCAGCTATCGTTGTCGGATGTCGCGTCCGATACGGTGACTGTGGAGCCGTAAACACCAGTCATATACGTACTGATAGGCCCGGAACCGCCTTCGTCTGATAGACTGTTGAAATTAAACGTGGTGGGGACCGCCTGTGCGGCTCCGACCATACAAATTGACAAAACTGCCATGAATATTAACTTCTTCATCTTATCCTCCATTTTCTTAGATTTCTGTTGATCCCTATTCGAGATCAAAACACATCCTTTTGTTTTACGAGTTTTCCAAAAACTCTAACTCTTCGTTTCTGTCACATTAAAGCGTTCTGCGTCTTTTCAGCCAGCCGACAAGGGCGATACCAATGCTGCCGAGCAAAATAGCACCGGGTGCAGGAATTGGGCTTACGGATTCGACGTTAGCAACAAAATTTTCGTAACTGTTATCTCCGCCGCCATATTGGTCTTCCCAGCTCAATCGATAATCAGCACCTGGTATATACACACCAGCGATCATATGGTCATAGCCGTCCGCATTTAAAAGTGTATCGCTATAAAACACTCCGCCGGCAGATTCAGTACTTGAATCCAGGTAAAATCCAAATGCACTTCCGGCAAACGTAGCAGAATCCACAAGAGCCGGATTATAAGTTGCAAAAGATGTGCCAGTGACCCATACCGTGGCACGAGCACCAGGAGCATCTAGGCCAGAAAACACCAAGAGTTTATTGTTCTTATCGGCCATATCGTACAATCCAAAGCTGTTGGTTCCTGCCCAAGCAGCATTCTCCAGCTCAATCTTGGCACCCATTTGGTTTGTAAGCGGGCTGATGCTCCAGTATGCATCCGTCCCATCCGGTAAATTATATAACGTAGGCTCAGCCAGAACCGGTGTTGCCAGCAGGCCGCATAGTACGAGTGTTAACATTATCTTTTTCATTTTTCTTTCTCCTCATGTATCAATTTTTACTTATGATCTTTTACGACTTAAGCTAGCTTTTTTTCTGAATCCATTTTTCCTAATCTACAGAAGCCTGAAAAGTGTCTTCGCGAATACACTTTGTAAGTCAAAGTTGCGCAAAAGAAAGAATCTTTTCCAGGTTTGAGAGGGCGGGCCGCGGGCCAAGTTCTCAAAGATAAATGCGGGTGAAAAATAGGCATGCCTCTTGGTTATATACACCAAGCAATTGCTTGCGCATAAAATGTAAGCGTACAACCTCGCCAACGCGAATTGAAGCGATTTGCTCGTATGTCGTATGTCGTATTGCGTATTGCGTTGATTCCTCAGATTGCTTCGCTGCGCTCGCAATGACGTAGACTGCAGTGACCCATCAGGTATTCCAGCCAGATAACGCAGTAAACATATATACCGCGTCCCTTCGATGTCTCGATCCCTCGACTTCGCTCGGGACAGGCTTCGCGGGCGATCCGAGTGGTCAAGTGTGGGGACATAAGCGACGTTCGGCGAAAAACACTGCGTGGCGTGTCTTCTACCGGCCAGGTGGTGAGCCACTTGTGGCAGCACCGTGACTCCTGCCTGGCCTGCCCACAATAGGCCGGCCAATGCCGCTATCCAGAGCTTTCGATCCCTAACCAGTGACACGCAAAGAAAGCCCGTGAGTCCCATAAAAAGCGCACCAGGAACCGCTGGCAAAGAAGTTGCTGCAACAGCCGGTACGGGCGAATCTATCGAATCACCAGGCGGCTTTAGAAGCTCATGGGCGATATTTGCAAGGTGACAGTTGGAGGCTTCGGCGACCTCAGTGACATTGGCCGCAGCGGCAGGAGTATCAGCATAGTCACTGGGGCGTAAAGTGCAAACCGCGGCAGCGGGACGCTCCGCGATTGCCGTCGGCGCGGCGTATGCAGCCGTAGCCATAGAAATTGACAGGAGTACAGTCAGCCATTTACTGGCTTTGTGCATCGGAATTCACCTCTCCTCACGGAGACACTTCATCATCGGAAACTATGTTGCCGGCCACCTCTCCTCAGCAGACTGATTGTGGATGGCCTCCTCCTTACGGAGGTACATTTTCATATTTTTACCAGAACGGGCCTTCCAAATCAAGGAAAAAACCAAAAAAAGTAAAAAAATTGCCAAAAATACGTAGAACTACTTAATTAGCTGCCGGATTATTGGCCAAACAGCTATCGCGCCTGAAAAAATAAGCGCCTACGCCTTCAGGTATACATCCAAAGGGGTATATCGCGGGCGTGCTTGTGTATAATTCGATTAGGCGCAAGGATTTACAAGCACCGCTGGTATGCTCGGGGGGGTGGCCCTATGGTGGGAAGGATGTTTGGTGTGCCCGACTGGCGGGAACTATGAGCTGAGGGCCTGTACAGACAGGCTATATCTAATCTGGAAGGCCCGTTGCCAGGGTGTGGTTGTACTCGGCAGGAATTACTCTCACATCGGTAACAAACGTCAATAGCATGCCGATTTTGCTTTTGACGCGCACCTTTCGGTAGATGTTTCTTGTGTGGGTTTTTACCGTGCCGGGCTTTATGCGAAGAGACTTGGCAATATTGCCGTTTCGCAGGCCCTGGCAAATAAGCTCGGCTATTTGCCGTTCACGCGGCGTAAGCTCGTACCGCCTTTGCACGTAGGACCACTGCTTTTTGTCAAGCAGCATCAGCTTCAGGTCTGCGTAAGAAACGCCGTCTTGTCGTGCGAATTCCGGCGCCGACCGGGGGGCTCCAGACATGTCAGCTACCCTTCTTCTGTAACTGTTCGAGCAGACGCTGGGCCTCGGCCAGGTCTGCAGGTGATAATCCTCCGATTTGCTTGTGAAGGTCTAAAGCTTGGTTCAACTTCAACTGTTTGAGCGCCTCGGTGGGCTGCCCATTCCTGTTTAGGGCTCTTGCCAGGTGAAAACGTGAGGCGACTTTTGCCGGCGCTGTATCAAGATAAAGCTCCAGACACTTGGTGAAGTCGGCAATGGCCTTTTCGAGTTGGCCAAGCCGGTAGTGTATCATCCCGCGAGTATCGAGAAGATCGATGTACTGCGGGGCTATCTTCAGGCCCTTCTCGGCAAGAGCAAGCGCCTGTTGGTATTCTCCCTGTTCCTCGCACATTATCCAGGCAAGATTGTTGATAACGATCACATTATCAGGATTGAGTTCAAGAACGTGCCGATATAGTTCGGCTGATTCTGTCTGGCGTCCCAGTGTCTGCAATAGCATAGCAAGCGTGGTCATAGCAGCCAGATTGCTGGGGCTGCGTTCCAGAACGTGGCGAAGTAAATCTTCGGATATTTTTTTTGCCTGCCTGTCTTCGGTGACGGCCAGTCTCCCAGCGATGGTAATCGGTGTATTAACATCCGCTGGGTGATTTTGCAGCCACTGAGCGACCGTATCATTTAGCTGACTCCAGAGTTGATCCTCCTGAAACAGTTGGACTTGTGCTAATAACGGCGAAGAGTCATTGGGGTCAGCCTGAGCCAGGAGGTCCAGTTTTTTCTGGGCTTCCTCTTTGTTGCCATTTCTGTACAAGGCTACGGCCAGAGCAGTATTTAATCTTCTTTGTTCCAGAGTATTGCCGGATGAGGCGGGGCGTTTCTGCAGAAGCTTGACCGCATTTTCGGCTTGGCCTGCGGCCATGTATGTTCTTGCCAACCGTACTGCAATATCGACATCATTGGGGTCAAGCTCATATAGAGCCTTAAGTGTAGGAATCGCGAAGATAGGTGACCGTGCGGCATCAGCGCTGGCTTTCAAAAGCAGCAAGGCCCTGTCGTTGCGTCTGTGCGTGAGGCCTCGCATAGCAGCATCCGCAGCTTTGGCGGGTTCTCCTCGGCTTAGGGAGATCTCTCCCAATAGGAGCCAGGCCTCGCTGATTTGCGGTTGCTGTTCGGTTATCTGTAGAAGGATTTTTTCGGCATTTGCGATCGCCGGAGCCGTTCCTTCGCCCAGCAGCGACCGGGCCTTGAACAGCCGTAGGTCAATATCCGTGGGACTTGACTGGAGTGCTTTGTCCAGAAGGGCTTTGCCCTGTTGGACTTTGCCTCTATCGGCAGACCCTAACAGAAGCGGAATAACGCGTTTCTGGATTTGAATGTTATCCGGAGCCAAAGACATCGCCTGCTGCAGACAATCGACTGCCTTGTCGGATTGGCCCGCAGAACGGTAGAAGTCACTTTTTGCCGTCCACGCTTCGATGCTGTTAGGTTCAATACTGGTGGCGCGGTCAAGGTCTTCTATAGCCTTATCGGCTTGGCCCAGCTCAGTGTTTGCTCTTGCTCGCAGAATATACGCGGAAGCGTTCTTGAGGTTATTTACAATTTCATCGCACAGTCTTATCGCTTCCTGAGGTTTTTTCCGGAGAATGTTCATCTTGATTTGCGCAGAGGCCACCGCCAGCGAATTTGGCTCCTGGGCTTTCAGTTTGTTTAGCAGCGGCTCCGCCTCGTCAAACTTGTTTTGCTGCATTTTTAGTAGTGCCAGAGATAGACATGCCGCACGGTTATTCGGATCGTTTGTAAAAAGGTCTTCCAGTATGTCCGAAGCTGAAGCCAGCTCGCCATGCCGCAAGTAACTCTGCAGCTGCAGTACTTGAAGGCTGGGGTGCTGTAGCTTTTGCTGGGAGGCCCGGAGCAGAATTTCGTCTGCCTGGCTATTTTCTCCGGCTCTGGAAAGTGCAGCCACGTACGGAATGATTATGCGAAGGTCGTCTGGGGACCGACTTAGGGCCTCCTGGTAGGTGGATACGGCCAATCGCAGCTCACCGGCTCGATCGTATGCTGCCGCCAGCAGCGCCCGGCTGGCCTGATCCTCAGGATTCGATAGCAGATTCTCCTGCAGCAGTGACGTTATCTGAGTATAGAACTGCTTGAAATCTGCTCCGGCGAACCAGAGTCTTGCCTGTTCATATCGCCATTGCCAGCCATCCTCGCCCTCAATCGCTTTTATCTCATTGACGAGCTGCTGGGCTTTTGCCGGGTCTTTGATGACTTGCTCGCACGCAAGGAGCCGCCGTTTAAGAGGAATATCCTGGGGCAGCTTTCCCGCCAGGTTTTTCACCAATTCGTACGCTTTATCCGGCTTGTTCCATTGAACGTAAAACTGAGCAAGAAGCAAAGCCAGGTCCCGTTGCGTGGCAGGTTGGCCTATCCTCACCGACGCATCACTGAGGATTGTCTCGCATTCTTCACGCTTGCCCTGTCGATCCAGCAGGATCGCAAGATAAGTGACCGGCTCAACAGCTTCAGGAAAGTTCTTGATGGCTTGCTTGAGCGTTGCTATGGCCTCATCCAGCTTCTCCTGGGCAGCAAGCAGCTCAGCTTCGGCCAAGACAATTGCCGGCTGGCCCGCCGCGGCGGGCTGGTTGGAACCCTCTTGCTTCAATTGGGCCAAGAGCGTCCCTGCACGGGCAAAATCGTCTTGCTGCATCGCGAGCTGGAACTGCAAAAGCTTCACATCGGCGGCACCTTCGGTGGCTTTCTCCAGCGAGGCCAGTTGCTTTTCTATTTCCTGCCACATTTTGGCAGTCGGAGGGGTTGGCTGCATCGCCAGCAGGTATAGCTGGGCTCGCCAATCATGCAACTTAGCCTCAAGACTGCCCGGCGACAGTTCCGCCGCTCTGCGAGCTTGCTCCGCCACTTGGGCCCAGTTTCCAGTCCGAGCTAATAGCCTGACAAGGGCTATGCGTCCGGCAAAGTTTTCCGGCCTTTCAGAAACCAGCGAACGCAGCTCTCGCAGCGCCGACTGCGTGTCACCTAACCGTGACAGGGCCGAGGCTAATCCCAGCCTGACTTGTGGAAATTTGTTGCCCGACTGGGCTGCCCGCCGCCATAATCTGACCGCTTCAAGCGTTTGTCCTTTTTGATCGGCTATAAGACCTTCAAAAAAGGCAACAGTCTCCTCCGGCAGGATATCCTTTTGACGCAGCTTGGCGATGCATTCGGTAGCCCGGTCCAATTGGCCAGCCCGAATGAATAGCTCGGCTGCCACGGGCATAAAATCCCACGGGTAAGCAGAAAGCTCTTTGAGGCCGGTATCAGCCACCTTGGCCATTTTGTCCTGCGACTGGGACTGCAGGGCTAATTGTGCCCAGGTTTGCCAAAGCGCTGGATTCGTTGGCTTTGCAGCTTGCACTGCAGCCAGATGCTCCTCTGCCTTATCCAGGACATCGACATTCATGAATTCAATCGCAAGACGCAGTCTCACATCGCTATCAGATAAATCCAGTTTTTCGGCCTGCTGCAAATCGGCGATGGCTTTGGGTGTGTCTTTGCTTCTTAAGTGAAAACCTGCGCGAGTTATGTAGGCCAAAGCTGCCGAGGGATTTTTCTTTACCGCCTCGTCAAACCAATGGGCTGACGGCTCGGGCGAAATGTCCGGCCTTTGCTCTGCGAGCCGGCCCAAAATTTCGTAGGCCAATATCTGGTCAGGGTGTTCGGATATGATGTTTTTCAATTCAGTAGCTGCCTCAGCGAACTTGCGTTGTGCAGCGAATGCCAGAGCTAAAAGCCTCCGAAGCTCAGGGTCTTTATCCGTTTCGAGTTGTCTTTTTGCGATTAGTTCAGCTTCTCCGGGGCTGCCAATTGCCAGATAGATTTCACTGAGCCGCTTGGCGGCCTCGGCGTTGCTCTTATCTATCCTCAAGGCCTCCCGATAAGCTGCGATTGCCTGCTGAACCCTGTTCGGTTTGCTTGGTCTGATGTTAAGCTGCGCCTCGGCATACTTGAGCAGTACATTTATGTCACCTCTATTAACACCTAAATACCGGCCAAGATTACTTGCAGCTTCTTCCCACCGCTGTTGCTTGTACGCCTCCAGGCCGGCCGGCAAAGCGTTTTCCGCCCTGCGGCTTCTCTGCCACTTTCGTAAGCCGACAGCAGTGACGCCCAAAACAACAATGCCCATTAGCAGGACAATTGCCAGTTTCCAGTTGAAGTATCTTTTAGCCATTTTCTAACCTTTCCGCTCCACCTATGTCAGTAAAACTGCCTGACGAAGTCGTGAGCCATTTTCTTGACTGTCTGCCAACATATCCATAGGTCCATCCGAAGTGAGAGATTCCTGACATATTCGGTATCGTAATGTATCCATTCTTGAAAATCCTTGCCCGGCTGCCGGGTTCGACAGACTTGCCACAACCCTGTGATACCCGGGCGAACCGAAAGCCGGGCGTCGCGCCACCAGGGGCACAATGTGTTCTCCGATTCCGGCGAAGGTCTTGGCCCGATGACGCTCATCTGGCCGAGCAGAACGTTGACAAATTGAGGTATCTCATCGAGGAACGTGTCACGCAAGAATCTGCCAACGATACTGATGCGGGGGTCATCAGCTATCTTAAACTGCGGGCCGTCGACCTGGCTGATGACTCTGAGCTTTTCTTGTATCTCACCGGCGCCAACCTGCATGGTCCTGAATTTCAGACAGTTAAATGCCTTTCCATGTAAGCCCTGACGCTTATCCTTGAAGAATACCGGGCCGGGCGAAGTCAATTTTATCGCCAGAGCAATGAACGGCGTGACAGGCGCAAACAGGATCAGCACTATCGCCGCTGCAAGAATATCAGCCACCCGCTTCAAGGTCCGAGCATACGAAAACAAAGGCCAGATGTGGAATGCTTGCCGGCCGTTTATGTCTACGTTCTGGTGGAAAAAATGCCTTGAATCTCTTTTTCCATCGCCGGTCAGCTGCTCTTGGTTGAGCACCGTCACAATGCGATTCTGTATAAATTCATTCTCTCTTACACGCACGCTGTCGCAGATAATCGACGAATTTATGACCGCACCTTGCTCAATTTTAGCTTCGTTGCCAATGATGGCTGGGCCTACAACAATGGCATTTGGCCCGATCTGGACATTTTTGCCCCATAATACTTTCCCGACCAGTCTCGAACCCGGCGATATCGCACCGCCACTTGGGGGTCTGAATTTGGAGTTCCGCATCTTTTGCAGGCGTGCGCTACAAAGATTTAGCAAGCCTGC
>JAFNGF010000169.1:6256-6457 GCA_017885385.1 Planctomycetota bacterium | reverse complement strand
GCAAGACCGTCATCATTCAGGAGCTCATCGCCAGAATTGCGACAAAGCACGGCGGATATTCCGTCTTTGCCGGCGTGGGCGAACGCACACGAGAAGGAAACGACCTGTGGCTGGAAATGCAGCGAACACATATCGGCGACAGCCAGGATACCGTATTGGACCATACGTGTCTGGTTTTTGGACAGATGAACGAGCCGCCGG
>JAFNGF010000169.1:0-6128 GCA_017885385.1 Planctomycetota bacterium | reverse complement strand
TATCCCGCGGTTGACCCGCTTGAAAGCACATCTCGGATACTCGACCCTAACATCGTAGGGCAGGAGCATTACAGCGTTGCCGAGATGGTTCTACAATGTCTGCAGCGTTACAATGACCTGCAGGACATAATCGCAATCCTGGGCATGGATGAGTTAAGCAAAGAAGACCAGACAGTTGTCGCCCGCGCCAGAAGGCTTGAGCGATTTTTCTCTCAGCCTTTCTTAGTGACAAAGCAGTTTACGGGCCTTGAGGGCAAATATGTGCCCGTTGCCGATACAATCCAAAGCTGCCGGCAAATCTGCGAAGGCAAAGGCGACAACCTGCCGGAAGAGGCCTTTATGTACGTCGGCACTATAGAAGATGTCATTGCCAAGGCTGCCAGGCTGACGGCCAGATAAGGCAAAGGGACCCCGCTCCGCGGGAAATGAAGGCGACTTTTTGCCGGGAAAAAATATATTTAACTGTGTTGTGATCGGGCCGTCCGGCAAGCTGCTGGACTGTAAGACAACCTCTGTCGTTTTCCCTGCTCACGACGGCCAGGTCGGCGTGTGGTACAATCACATGCCGATGTTCTGCAAGCTGGGCCTTGGAATTGTGCGGGTGGCGCGAGCGGCCTGCGAGACCGAGCCCGCCGGCGGCGGGGAGGATGTGCTGCTGCTGGTCGACGGCGGCTTTGTGGTGGTCTGCTCAAACCTATTGAAGGTCATATCCTACGATGTCATTTTGCCGGCGGAGCTTAAGCCGGAAGGCATCGAGCAGATAATCGCCGGCATCACGAAGAAGCTGTCCTCTGGCCAGGCTGACCAGCACCAGCGGCAGCACCTATCAAAAAAGCTCGCGCTTCTGCAGCACTTGTCTCTATCCTCGATGCTCGATTCTCAATCCCCCGCTTTCGCGGGGGCAAGCCTGTCCCTGCAACAGGGGGCGGGCATCAAACGGCGGTGAAAAAACGCTTGCGAATTTCACGACAACGGAGATAATGATGGGCAACCCCTGCCTTGGCAGGGGTAATTCCGGCTTTCGCGGGAATTGAAAAAATGACAATGGAAAATTTCAGATGTGGGAGAACATGAGCTATGAACAAAACCAGTGAAGGGACCCCGCTCGGCGGGAACCTAAAAAGCACGTCGCGTCGCGAGTTTTTGAAGAGCACCGGCCGGCTCGCCGCGACATCGGCCCTGGCAGCAGGGATAATCCCGCGCGTCTACGCGGGCCAAGACAATACCATTAAGCTGGCCCTAGTTGGCTGCGGCGGCAGAGGCGGCGGTGCAGCGTCAAATGCCATGTCCGTCAAGAATGGTCCGATCAAGCTGGTCGCAATGGCCGACGTCTTCGAGAGCCGTCTTACCGGCAGCTACAAGGCTTTGAAGGACGAGCACCCCGACCAGGTGGACGTGCCCGAAGATCGCAGGTTTGTCGGCTTCGACGGCTATAAAAAGGCAATGGATTGCCTTAACGCGGGCGACGTCGCGATTTTTGCGACGCCCCCGGCATTTCGCTGGGTGCATTTCGCCTACGCCATCAAAAAGGGCCTAAACGTCTTTATGGAAAAGCCCGTCACGGTGGACGGCCCCAGCACCCGCAAGTTACTGAAGCTGGCGGAAGAATCTGTGAAGAAGAACCTCAAAGTGGGCGTCGGCCTGATGTCCCGTCACAGCCGGGCGCTCGAAGAGCTGGCCAAACGCGTTCAGGACGGCGAAATCGGGGACATCATCCTGCAGCGCGGCTACCGGATGCATGGGCCCATCGGTTTCTTCGCCTCGCCCCCGAAGCCCAAGAATACAGTTGAGCTGCTCTACCAGGTCCAGCGGTTCCACAGCTTCCTGTGGGCCAGCGGCGGGAACTACAGCGACTTCTACATCCACATCATCGATCAGCTCGGCTGGATGAAGAACGCCTGGCCGGTTAAGGCCCAGGCGCTCGGCGGGCGCCATTATCGCGGCAACTCGGTGGACCAGAATTTCGACGTGTACGCGGTGGAATACACGTATGCCGACGGAACGACGTTCAATTTCGACGGGCGCTGCATGACGGGCTGCCAGGACATCTACTCGAGCTACCTTCACGGCAGCAAAGGCATGGCGATCGTCTCCAAGAGCGGCGATTGCGGGATGCCCTCCAGCACTTACAAGGGCCAGAATCCGAATCGCGAGAGAATGCTCTGGGAATCCAAAATCAGCGGTGACCAGCAGGATCCATATCAAAATGAGTGGAACGACCTGGTTGACGCCATTCGCAACGACAAACCCTACAACGAGGCCAAGCGCGGCGCCGAAGGCAGTCTGGTGACTTCTATGGGCCGCATGGCCGCCCACACGGGCCAGGTCATCACGTACGAGCAGATCCTCAACTGTGAGCACGAGTTTGCTCCCGATGTTGATAAGCTGACGATGGATTCTCCTGCGCCGCTTCAAGCGGGACCCGACGGCAAGTATCCCGTCCCGCAGCCGGGCATCGTAAAGCAGCGCGAATACTAAGGAGAGAATACAAAATACAGAATACAGGAGACAGGAGAGAGCTTTCGCCGGGAATCCTGTCTTCTGCTGTGTTCGGAACTCGGAACCAATTTGGTGACCGTTTATGAGGATCAGCACTATGAAAAGCTCAGCCGAATTATCGCGACGTGATTTCGTGCGGACCGCATTGGGTGCGGGCGTGGCCTTAAGCGCTCCAACTATAATCGGAGCAGCCGCCAAAGGGCAGGGCAGAACCTTCAAAGTGGGGCTGCTCGGCTGCGGCGGCCGGGGTCGCGGAGCCGCTGCCGATGCGCTCGAAGCGGGCAAGATTCTTGGCTTGCCCGTTCAGATTGTTGCTGCCGCCGACTATTTCAAGGAGCGGGCACTTCAAGCAGGAAAGGAGTTAAATGTCCCGCCGCAGCGCTGCTTCGGCGGTCCGGCCTGCTATCAGGCTCTAATGGAAACCGACGCCCAGATCGTGCTGATGGCTACGGCTCCGCTGTTTCGACCACTGCACCTTGAGGCCGCCGTCAAGGCCGGCAAGCACGTCTTTATCGAGAAGCCCGTTGCTGTCGACCCGCCCGGCTGCCGGCGAGTTATTGCCGCCGGCGCGGAGGCAGAGAAAAAGGGCCTGGTGATCACCGCCGGCACGGAGATGCGCCACGACTGGGACTTCATCAAAACCCACCAGGCCGTTGCCGTCGAGAAAGCGCTCGGCAGACTTTACGCCGGTCGCATCTCATTCTGTATCGGCCACATGTTTTGGTCCGAGCCCATCAATCCCAAGACCGGCGATGACCTGGTGCGGACGTGGCAGAATTGGATCGCGCTGTCGGGCGACCACCTGGTTGAGCAGCATGTTCATAATATCGACATTGCGAACTGGTTTTGCGGCGGGCCGCCCGTCAGCGCGGTGGGCTTCGGCGGTCGCGCACAACGGAACGCCGGCGATATGTATGACTTCTTCAGCATCGACTACGACTACGGTGACGGCGTGCACATCCACTCGATGTGCCGCCAGGTCAACGGCTGCTGGAACTGGACCGGGCACGACTTCGTCTACGAGAAAGGCCGAACGAACGGCAGCGACTATCCAAAACCTCAAAAATCGCCGATTCCCGCCGACCTGATCCAGGCGCCAAGCAGTCACTATCAGGAGCAAGTGGACACACTCTACTACGTCAATAAGGGCCAGCCGATTAACCAGGCAAGGGCCGTAGCTGAGTCAACTGCCGCGGCTATCATTGGTCGCATCTCTGCTTACACCGGCCAACAGGTCACCTGGAAAGAAACTATGGAGGACCCCAGCATTAACCCGAAGTATTACAACTTGACGTTAAGGCCGACAGCGGAGGACTTCGAGAAAGGCACGGTCGAAATCCCGAAGGAAAATTCTGTGCCCATTCCGGGCGTATCCGCCGCACGTAAGGAGCGGCGGGCATGAGGGGTTATATGGTTAAGAGGAGATAACATGGCAAATTCAAATAAATCAAACAAGAGCCGCGGCACAACACGGCGTGACTTCTTGAAGGGTTCAACCGTGGCGGCTTCGGCGGCTATAGCCGGTGCGATGGGTATCAATCGCAGCATCTTTGCCGCCGGCAGTAATATCATCCGTGTGGGTATGATCGGCTGCGGGGGACGCAACGCCGGCGCCGCAGCTCAGGCGCTGGCCGCCGACTCCGGCGCGCGCCTCGTGGCGATGTGTGACATCTTCATGGACCGCGTCAAAGAGAAACGCACAGCCCTGAAGGGGCAGAGACCCGAGCAGGTCGTGGTGGACGACGACCACTGCTTTGTCGGCTTTGACGGCTACAAGCACGTAATCGAGTCCTCGGACGTGGTGGTAATCGCCAATGCGGCTAAGTTTCATCCGCTCCATGCTATGAGCGCGATTGAGGCCGGAAAGCACGTGTTCGTGGAGAAACCTCACGGCATCGATCCGGCCGGTGTCAAGCTACTGCAACGGGCAGCAGAGTTGGCAAAAGAGAAGCGCTTGTGCCTTGTTTCCGGGCTGCAGAGCCGTTATCACACTGGATATGCCGAAACAGTCCAGCGGATATACGACGGCGCCATCGGCGACGTGGTCGCTATCGAAGAAAACTTCCTCCGCGCCCCGTACGTTATCATCGAGCGTAAGCCGGGACTGTCGGAGCTCCAGTGGCAGTGCAGCACCCAATACCATTTCCGCTGGCTGTCCGGGGATGATGTCCCCCAGTCGCTGGTCCACAACCTCGACCGCTCCAGTTGGGTGATGAGAAACCAGGCCCCGGTGAAGTGCCACGGTTTGGGCGGCCGGTCGTCAATGACCGAGCCTATCTATGGCGACGTATTCGATCACCATTCGGTCGTTTACGAATTCGCCAATGGCGTGCGAATCTACGCCTTCTGCCGCACCACGACCGGCTGCTACGACGATGCTTCCAGCACTGTGCTCGGCAGCAAGGGCAAGGCGGATATTATGCGGTGTCGAATCTGGGGCGAGACAAACTGGCGTTGGGAAGGAAGATGCGATCCTTACCAGAGAGAGCATGACATGCTGTTTGCGGCGATCCGCGGAGGCTCGCCCGTCAACAACGGCGACTACATGGCCCGCAGCACGATGATCACCGTGATGGGACAAATCTCCTGTTATACGGGCAAAGAAGTTACCTGGGAGCAGATCAATAAGTCCGACTTTTATCACCCGCCCAAGCCAGAGCAATGCCGTGACGATATGGAACCGCCGGTTAAGCCCGGCCCAGATGGCAGCTATCCTGTGCCCAAGCCGGGCTTCACAACCATGATTTGATTCGGCAAATGGAGGATGAGTATGAGTCGTAAGTTGATGTACCTTGTTGCGCTTGCGACCTGTCTTGGCGCTATAATAGCGGCTGCCGCTTTAGCCTCGGCACCTGTGGCCGAGGCACCCCCGCCACAGGGGCGGGGGCTAAGGCTCGCCGAGAAATATACCGAGATTGTTAGAACGCAAAGCGGCGAGAAGCTCTCGTTTGAGATGGTGCTCATTCCCGCCGGCAGTTTCCTTATGGGCAGCCCCGCGGGCGAGGCAGGTCGCAGCGATAATGAAGGGCCGCAGCACCAGGTGCGCCTCGATCCTTTTTATCTTTGCACGACAGAGACGACCCTTGAGCTATTTCTCGCCTACTATCAAGAGACGGTCAGCGCAAAGAAAGACTTTGTTGAAACCGAGCAAGCAAAGAAGGCCGCAGAGCAGGCAAGCAGCAGTGATGTTGACGCGATTACAGGCCCCACGCCCGTCTACGGCGACCTGACGATGGGCTACAGCGGCAAGCACCCGGGCATCGGGATGACCTGGCATAATGCTATGACCTTCTGCCAGTGGCTTTCCAATAAAACCGGCAAACAGTATCGTCTGCCGACAGAGGCAGAATGGGAATATGCCTGCCGGGCGGGCGCCGGCAGCGTTTTTGGCTTTGCCCCCGCTCCTGTCTTCCGACAGGAAGACGCGGGGGCCCCAAACGAGCTCGCGGATTTCGCCTGGTGTAAGGCCAACTCCGATGGCGAAACGCAGGAGGTTGCCAAAAAGAAGCCCAATGCCTGGGGGCTATACGATATGCTGGGCAATGTTCGCGAGTGGGTTTACGATTTCTATAGTCCCACCGGATATACCGAAGCCGGCAAGAAGAACCCGGCGGTGGACCCCAAAGGAC
>JAFNGF010000168.1:2356-9553 GCA_017885385.1 Planctomycetota bacterium | reverse complement strand
CCAATTGAGCTACGGCCCCGACTTTGCACAATCCAAATTCTAACTTCCAGACTGCGGCGCTGTCAACTGTTCGCAGGCCAAACAAGTTTCTTTGTAGAGGCGAGTTATCTTTTTCCCGGCTGTGGCCTCCTGATAACCGGCTGCGACTTGCTGTCCCTCTTCTGCTCCGGCTGCAAAACTCTCATAGCTTTTGCCACGTCGGCGACTTTTAGCACGGCGGTTGTGCGGCCGCCTTTTGCGCCTGCGGTGCAGTACGCGTATGAGATGTTTATATGGTTTTTAGCCAGCTTTTCCGCTACCGCCGCCAGCGCACCGGATTTATTGGCCAGGTTAATGCACATAACCTCAGTCTCATGGTGCGGAGCGTTCAGTTTAGACAGCATCTGCCTGGCTTCTCCAGGTGCGGTAAAAACTATCCTCATAACTCCGTGCTCAACCGAATCCATTAGTGTCATAGCAATAATGTTGATCTTGGCTCGCGCGAATTCGCCGAGCACCTGAGCCATCACCCCCGGTTTATTGACCATGAAAATCGAGAATTGTGTCGTCACATACATAATGCCCGCCCTCTAATCAAAGGTTTTTTTATCCACGCTTATTGCTTTAACGGCACTTTCTTTATCCGGGAAGAAATCGAAAATCTTATCGAGATTGGTTATCTTAAAAACTCGGTGCAACTGCGGGTTTATGGCACTAATAACGACCTTGCCATTGTACGGCTGCAGCTTGGCCCGGATGTCCAGCAGCAGCCCCAGCACCTGCGAAGAAAAGAACTTCACTCCTTCAAAGTCGAATATCAGCTCGTCTGGATGGTTTTGGTCTATAAAACTCCTTATCTGACTGGAAGCGGCGGTGACTGCCTCCACATCACTGATTGAAGCGGCCTCGAAACGCACGACCGTAACGTTGTCCTGGCTGGTTATTTCCACGGCAGTCCAATGTTTAACTCCCGAACCGGTCGGGATTCTATCAAATCCTTGCTGGCACAATCAGACGCCTTCGCTGGGCTGTGGCACGGGCTTCCAGCCCGTGGTTCACGGCCAGGATGGCCGTGCCACTCACCACAATTCTCAGTTTAACCGTTGCCGGTACGGCAACGCAAGGAAAATCCTTTTTAGCCCCGGCCGGCTCATTGAAGATTGCCAATTGCCAATTGAAGATCGAAAATCGAAAATCAAACAGGCGGGGGCTGGGGTGTGGCACGGGCTTCCAGCCCGTGGTTCACGGCCAGGATGGCCGTGCCACTCGCGGGGTTTTATTAACATTTCCAACCCCGACAAGTCGGGACTTTCTGCAAGCGGCGGCGGCTGCCTGGCCCGGCTTGCGACAGGAGTTTACCGTTGCCGGGACGGCAATGCAAGGATTATGCTGGATGGTCGAAAACATAGTAATCTCCCACGTGCCAGAATACAACATAAGTGTTTGCGGGCAATGTCCCTTCATACATAAATGATTCACCGAGGTTACACGCCGTTCTCGCGTCTCCCAGGGCGACAGGCAGAGAACCTGGTTCGCCGAGACAAACGGGAACAACATGATACCAATTATAGGCAATCTTGTCAACTATTCGTCCCGTCCACGTGACGGCCCCGCCGCCGCTCGATAAGATGACGTACTTTTCTCTGGCGGGTTGCGAGGCAACCTTTGGCGGTCTCGCCGACAGGTCCTCCAGGAAGGTCGGCTTTATGTCCTCCACAAGGAGCGTCTTTCTTGCCTCGTCATACATCCACCGTTTGTCCATATTGACATATCTCCGTTTTTACGCCTTACTTTGCAGAACCAATATAATCAGAGAAAGGATTCCTGCCGCAGCCCCAAATAGCGCTGAGACCAACGTTGTTTGTAAGAGTTTGCCAGATTCTTCGTGATGCTTGAGATGGTTTTCGAGCATTTTCTTTATCCACCGCACGTCTGTTTCTAATCCTTCTAGCTCGGACATTTCCGTACTCCTCAAAAGGGCTTGGCGCCCCGATTATGTTTGCGGCCACAACGGGAAGGTTCAGGCTGGCCTTGCCGCAATCTACCTGTTCGCTGACACGAGCCGCCAAGCCACTACCCCACAGATTAAGTTGTCCCTTGTAGCTTTTCATATAACCACCTACGGGCTTTGAGCCTGACGATTAGCTCGTCTGACCCGCTGGTTGTGACTTTGACTTTGAACCTTCTCGCGTTTTCAATTGTGAAACGCAGTTGAGTCACCGACACCATCGGCCAGACGAAGAATTTGGCAAAAGGTACGTCCTCGTAATTCGCCGGGCAGAGGCCGCCCTCGTGGTCGAGATACGTAGACACCCGAACCGCCGAGTCTTTTTTTGAGCCTGTGCCCAGAGAGGTAACGTCAAGGACGAGGGCTGCCCCGATCCAGCCTTCGGCGGTTAAATTGAGACAGTCCGTCCAACAATCGAAATCCGTCCCTGTTAGGTCGAGCAAGCTTTTCTGTCGTGACCATACTTTTTTAAGCCCTGACATTCTCAAATCCTTTCAATAAATTCGGCAGCCCGTTCTCCAGCCCCAATTTTTTTTTGTGCCCTCTTGACAGAGCATTTCCATATAAAACGAACGCTCTTTTGCCCGTTCCAGTTGCGTAAGAGCGTCGTCTATTTTGTAATACCCTCGTCCACGTTTTGCCCGTTCCTCACAGGATTCCAGAAGCGTGCAGACGCTGCATTTTCTTTCGCATTTTTCTATCACGTCCCACACATTCCACTTAAAGACCGGCTGCTTTAGTTCCGCTGCCGACTCAACGCATTTTTTCATAAGTCCGTGGGGTCTGTGCATCGTGCTGATTACTTCTCTTGCCGCGACATAGTTAGCGCTTCCCATCGTAGTATATTGGGCGGCCTCGTAAACTCTCGTCTTGAAGAGCTCGACTTCATCGCAGCGGAGCTTGTGAACGTGGTGACCTCTTACTGAGACTTCCGTTTGTACGAGTACCTCGACCTCTGCCCCGTTCCTAAAGAGGGTTTTCTTTGCCGGCCAGGTCTTGATGTTCGCAATCTGTTCTGCATAATTAAGGTGTATGTATCTCTGAAAATAGTCATACATTCTCCCCGCTTGATAACCTGAGCCGCTCAGGATTCTTATTTGTATTTCGGGTTTGAAGATACAATCGAGTGCCGTGACTATCGCGGCGGTTTGCGTTTTCCCGCCGCCGCGATTTGCCCAGACGACACAATCTGCGTTTTGCCTTTTGCTGTGCTCGAAGTCCACGGCGAAAGCGAACCAGATATAATCCATAGGCGAAGAATGTCCGAGCGAAAGGGCAACATCGGGGACGCTGACATTGAAAAACAGATTGATATAATCAGAGAGCGCACGTTTTGATTGTGGCCTGATTGTCTTAATCTGTTCTTTAAGGTCGATAATGTCCACTTGTCTTTTCATTCTACGTTTCATCCAGCCCTGTCATTACTTCTGTGGGCTTTTCGCTTTGTTCATCGGACAAAGCCTTGACAATTAGGGCGAACGCTTTTTGACTGATAGGTTCTTTCGGATGCTCCGTCTGGGGCTTAACAATCTCCGGCAGAAGCGATTTCATTTCCAGAATATCGAGGCAAGACTGTCGAGCTACCGGCAGGCTTTCGCATTGAGTCAACTGGACCAATTTAGCTGCCGCGAACGCAAGGTAGTTACACAATATGAGTTGGGCTTGTCGCCGACAGCTTTCCATCGCACCCCGGAACGCCTGCACCCATTCCGGCGTTCTCAACCATCTTGCGTAAAGGCCGCTCGATATTCCCGCCGATTCCAGGGCCTCTTTCTCTGTGTTTCCGCCCTCGAACATGTTGCTCAATACCGTCTTTTGGGCTTTCGTCAGCTCCTTTTCCACGGGTTTCTCCTTTCCGCGAGTCTCTCGCATTTTTTATCTTGTTGAGGATTATTTGAAGTCGGTCGAGGATGTCCGACTCGCACGTTTCGCAGATGCTCGTCAATTGTCCAATTGAAAACGGGCGTCCATAGTGCGTGATGAAAGCGCATTTTTTTCTTGCCAGGGCTGGCAGGACTTTCGCTATTTCACATTTGCCCTCCAGGTAAAACTTGCCCGACACGGTCTCTGCCTGTGTCTGCGCTTGAGGGACATCCTGATTCTTTGGCCGTCTCTTTGTTTTGTGCGAGTTCATTTATCTGGACTCCGTGTTTTACGTCTCTCCGGGTTTTGGTTACATGTTTTATGGACTCCGCCAATCTCTCAATGTTGCAGTTGAAGTATCGGCACAAATCTCTTAACTCCTCGATGCTCATGTTGGCAAGTGTTCCGAAAATCCCGATCGGGCTTTCTTCCTCCAGGTCTCTGATTTTCTTCTCGATACGTTTGTTGTCTTTATCGGTAAGTAAGTAACTCATTTTGTATTTCCCATCTTTGAGTTCCAGTATATTGCTCTCGTCCGGAAAATTGAGGCAGGCGAAGCATCCGAAATACTTAATGGCGCCATCATCGTATGCCCTGGCGGCTTTAATCTCCCCCCTATCGATTCCCGCGAGAGCGTCCACATCCTTCTTGAAGGAACCGAGATAAACCGACTTTCCGTGGTATCCTAATCTCGCCATCCAGGTCCCATCTCTCGGCATCCAGCACACGCCTTTATATTTGCTCGACCCGGGGTTATGCCTTTTCTGATTCCAGTTATTCTCGCCACCATTTGCAACACGAAGATTATTCTTACGATTGTCGAGCCCGTTTCGGTTCTTATGGTCGATCATGATTCTCGGGGCCACCTTCATAATTCTCCGGTGCATTTTTTCGCTGATGCGTTTAGAACCCGTTTCAGACTTGGGCACGTGTCGGGTCGCATAGACCAGGTTCGGGTCTCTGCCTCGCCACTGGAGCCAATGAAACTGCGATATATCCGGAAAGTCATCAGGGTCTACTTTGGCGAACAGTGTGGGTTTTCCGCCGAGGGGAATTAGGCAGAATTCTCCCTCGGCATCGGAGCAGATAATGCGAATTGAAGGCCCCTCATTTTCGGGCATAGCCAAGCTCCTGTTTCAGTATTTTCATAAAAACTGCTGCCGGATTCCTACTATCGGGGCCGGACGCCTCGGTCGCGTATCTCAAGACCTGCTCGTAAGTGTCAGGCTTGAGCTCTTTATCGAGGATTCCTCTCGCTACCCAGACCATTATCCGGCGGAATCCGGTTCTGTCGCTCTGATTCCTCGGCCTGATTATCTGGGTCAATCGCTCGTGAAAAGCAAAGGCTTGAGCCTCCGCCGATAGGGTCTTGTCGATGACGCAATTTGCCTCCTTCGTTATGGTTCTTCTCATCCTTCCGATTGTTTTTCCTAACTCTTCCATTCAAGGTCTCCATAAGGTTGCCAACGGTTTTATCGCTGAGATATTTCAGATTTCTGGCGAAAATCTCAATCAGGTCAATTAAACTTTGCTGGTCAAGCTCGTGCACAAAGTATTCGTCACAAGCGAGCGCAATGCGATGAACGATAAGGTCAAAATCGTGGGCGTCTTTCTCAGTTTCCATTAGTTTCAGCGATTTGCCCATACCAAAAACGTTGACTCAAGGCTTCCCAGAGCGTTGATCTTTTTCTTGGGATTCCTGAAAAACATTCCTAAAGTTTGTTAGATACATAACTAACACGTCGGGTGGAGCATCACAAAAACTTGAGGGTTTTCTTCCGATTCTTCTAAAATAGTTCTAAAGTGTGTTCCGTAGGTAACTTAGAAGCGGAGAAATTCTTTAGCGAAACGAAATCGAGGACAAGCGGAGCGCTCTTGTCGAGTTCGAGTTCGAGAGAAGTAGAGTAATCTATTCGATTTCGTCTCGAGTTCGAATACGAAATAGCAAACGACGTACCAATTCCTCAGAATTATGACGGTCTACCCCGACCAGTCGGGGATACGCCCGGGTGACTTTCACGACCCCGATCCAGATCGGGGGTTTCGTAGGCCTGCCCCGAGCCCGGTCGAGGGGTCTGGCGGCAAAGTGCCAAAAACCCGCGTGTGGAGGCAGATTCCTCGACTTCGCTCGGAACTGGAAACCTGATAACTTTCCGCCAGGTCCGGCTTCAACAGCCTGCTTGGATGATTTTCTCCCGATTTATCGGGATTCAATTGGCAATCGACAATGCGGGGCGGGGTCGTAGTCATAAACCAGAAGCGGCTCAAAAATATATGGTATGGTGATCCACACCGTGTAGACGTCCGTCTCGGCGGAAATCGGATTCAGAGTTTTAGGCTCAACGCGAAACGCCCATATCAGCCAGTCACCATCATCGCCGGGATGCACATCATCGGACGTAACTGTGTCCTCGGGCGTCACCTTCGCACGACCTACGGGAACGGCTCTTTCCAGCGCCTGATTAAGGTGATTTAGTCGCTCGTAAAGTCGGTCGGATTGGACTATCGAAAGGACTTGCAGCAGGATAGTAATCGACAGGAACAGAAACAGAAAAAATGTGGCAAGACCTCCGCGGCCGCTCATAAAACAAACCTCCAATGTTTGCATCAAGGGCCGAAGTCAATGCACAAGCTGCGGTAAAACCGCAACAACAAAACCGCCAAACCCAGTTTTGGCGGCTAAATATTTAGCCCCGCAATCCGCCTTCGCGTGAGCGTCGAAGCCGCTCCGGCGGAGTCGCTTCATTGCGGGGTTTAGCCCCGCCTTCTACACGCGGTTTCCGCCTTCGCGGAGCGACGTAGCTTCAGTCCCGATCCGGATCGGGGCTGGGCGGCTCCGGCAAAGTAAGCGGTGTCCCGATAAATCGGGACTCAACTAACTGCCCTTGCCTTGTCCCATCCTTGTCCCGAGCCTTGTCGGGAGAACCGAACAATTTGTCATATTCCTGCTGGACTGCCGAATAATCGGCCTGCTCAACTGCCTTTTTTATTGTTGATTGCGGTCGGCGCAAGAGTCTGCCGATGCACTTATCCTCAACGTCCACCAGTACGGACGTTAGATAATGCTTATTAGCCTCGGGCAAAACATCCCGTCCCTTGATATATCTTTGCATTGCGTAGGAATACAACTGCCCAAAGCGGCGAGCAAGTGTCGGATCGGTCGAACCTGTGGCGGCGATTTTGCCGTAGAGCAATTTCAAGATCGTGCCGTCCAGAAGCTCGTACTCTACCGTCCAGTCAACGTATCTTTTCATCCGGGCATCGGCTATCCGGCCCAATAAATCCTCTCCCTGCGGGACCTTCACAGCGGCGGCAAATTCAGCCATCAGGCCCAGCACCTCCGGACT
>JAFNGF010000168.1:0-2298 GCA_017885385.1 Planctomycetota bacterium | reverse complement strand
TCAATCAAAATCAAAAGATTCAGAATCACTTTGAACTGGCGGTCTTGCGGCAATTGTTTGGCCTGCTCGAGGCCCGCAGAGATGTGTTTGGACGCCGACTCGGAGAACTGCTGGGCGTATTGCCCTTGGGTGCTTTGCTTGCTGAGGATGACGGTGCGCAACTTTGCTATCTCGGCAAAATCCCTGGTATTGACCAGCTCCCTCACCGCCTCGCCGAGGAACTGATCAATTATCTTCAGGTCTTCGCCATCGAGCACCTGCTTGGTGAATACTTTTTCAATCTGCCGGGTATCGACGGCTCTGGAACGCGCGATCATGGCCAGGACTATGAATGCCGCCAGAAAAGCAGGAATTACGCCTTTTAACTTCATCCGGTAGACTTCCCCAAAGGGTCTTTGCCCGTACTCAACGTTATCCAGCTTAACTTTCAGGCAGCCCTTTGTCAAGCTAATTCGGATTAACAAACCCTTGCATTTGGCGTCCAATACCTTATGTTAGATAGCGTTGAAAAACCTTTGCGTGTAAGAGCTCATATAGCTATTTATCGGAACCTGAAAGAATGGCTAAATACGTTCTTGTCTTCTTAGCCTTGTTAAGTGTATCTGTTTTTGTCGTCGGCTGCTCACAGGCCAGGCCCAAACCTGTTGAACCTAATGAAGCGGAAATAGCCAAAATCAAAACTCAAGAGCTTGAGCCTGCCGTCACTACGCTGCCCACGACTCAGCGAGTTGATGTGGAACCTCCGCCGACTGAATCCAAAGAAGCAGAAACGCCGCCGGCAGAACCTGCAAAGCCGGAGCCTAACGACGTTAAACAGGCAAAGGTCGAACCAATCGAAGGTGAAACGCCCGTAATTGAGATCGGCAAATCTGAATCGGATGTGATGGAGCCTAACACTGTTGAGCCTAAAACCTCCGAGCCTGATGCTGCCGAGCCAAAGATTGCCGAACCTAACGAGGTGAACCCTCATCCGGGCGAGACGCGCGCGGCAGAACCTAATCAAGTTCAGCCCGTTGCCGTAGAGCCGAACGCGGCGGAAACTGTAGCAAAAGTCTCTTTCCACGACAAATGCGCTGAGATTCTAAGCGAGTATGTCGACGCGGATGGAATGGTGGACTATGCGAAGCTTCGCCGACAAAGATTACGGTTGCGAAAGCTCCTGGATGAATTTGATGAGCTTGATCCGAACCAATACAAATCCTGGCCGCGAGAGGACCAAATCGCCTTCTGGATTAATGCCTACAACATCCAGATGCTCAACATAATGGTCGAGAATTATCCCATTCAATCATCGCCCTTTGTTCGCATTATCTGGGGCCCGTACAGCATCCTCCACATCAAGGGTATATGGACCGACTACAAGTTTATGGTTATGGACGAGGAGTTTACGCTCTCCGCGATTGAACAGCGGTTTTTCCGTGGGCAGTTCAAGGAGCCGCGAGTGTTCCTGGCCTTAACTCGTGCCAGCCTTTCCAGTCCTGTCTTGCGGAATGAGCCGTACTATGGTTATAAGCTCGACAAGCAGTTAGAAGACCAGTGCAAAAGATTCCTGTCCAGCCCATACGGTTTCAAGATCGACCGATCCGGGCAGACGGTATATCTTTCAGCCATATTTGAGTCCAAGCCAACCTGGTACGGCGGCGAATTTCTTGAAAAGTACCGCACGGACAAAAAGTTCAAAGACCAGGAGCCGGTAACCCGCGCTGTCTTGAATTTCATCACGAGCTATATTCCGCGGGGCGACGTCTCCTTTCTCGAAGTGGGGAACTATTCGATTAAATTTATGAAGTACGACTGGACGCTCAACGACAGTGCAAGAAAACCCTGATCAATCAAGTTATGAGGACCGGCAGTTTGCACCGGTCTTTTTGAGCTTGACTACTCTGCAAACGTCTCTTACCATGCTTTTGTTTTGATCTGAAAGGATAAGGCGCAGATGGGGAAAAAAATGAGCGGTGCTAACTATCTTTTTACCAGCGAGTCCGTGACGATGGGCCATCCCGACAAGGTGGCTGACCATATATCCGATGCTGTTCTTGATGCGATGCTCGCTCAGGACCCGGCAAGCAGGGTGGCCTGTGAAACAATGGTCAAGGACAACTTAGTTATAGTCGCGGGCGAAATCACATCGAGGGCCGTTGTGGATATTCCCACCGTGGTCCGTGAAACGATACGAAAAATCGGCTATGACGACCCTGCACTGGGATTCGACTGCGAAAGCTGCGCTGTTATGGTGTCGCTTGGAAGGCAAAGCCCGGATATCTCACAGGGTGTCACTGAAGGCCGAGGCCTGCACAA
>JAFNGF010000167.1 GCA_017885385.1 Planctomycetota bacterium | reverse complement strand
AGATACCCGATAGTGTCGATGTGCTTGTTTACCTGCTCGATGAACTCGTCGCGGGAGTATAGAAAGCTCAGACTGTGGTAATAAGTCTCAGCCAGAAATTCCACGCACCCGGTTTCTGCCAGGGCGTCGAAAGTGCTGATTACTTCGGGCGAATAACGCTGAAGCTGTTCCAGCAGCACGCCGGTCAGACTGTAGGCTATCTTGAATTTACCCCCCAACCGGCGGATCATTTTCAGCAGCAGGCGGTTTGCCGGAAGATAGCATTTGTTTGCCACCTTCCTGCAGATGAGAGCGTTTTTGTGCTCGTCAAAATAATGCTCGCTTTTGTCGAATACTGTGTAGTGCCTCAAACGCAATGGCTGGTGCACTTGGAAGTAGAAGCAAACCGAAGGCATTTCTCCTCTCTCGTATTGTGTATATCATATTGCGTCTTACGCATGGCCCGCTACGCCTAACGTACGACGACTAAACCGGCATCAACATCTCTTCATAAATTCTTGCGCACTTGGTGGCAGAGTCTTTCCACTTTAGCTTTCGCACCTCAAAATTGCCGTGATTGCGCAGTGTGATCCCTAAGGGCGGATATTTTAGAACCGCTATAATCTTATTAGCCATCTCGTCGATGTCCCAGAAGTCGACTTTCAAGGCGTGCGTTAAGACCTCCGATACCCCGCTCTGCTTGCTTATTATGACGGGCACGTCATTGTTTAATGCCTCCAGAGGCGCGATGCCGAACGGCTCCGAAACCGAGGGCATTACGTACAGATCGGCCAGCCGATATATTTTCTGGACGTCTTCGCCGTGTAGGAAGCCGGTGAATAGCACTTTGTGCCCAATGCCCAGCTCTGCGGCCATCTGGACCGCGCGGTGCAGCATATCGCCGGAGCCGGCCATAACAAACTTGACGTTATCCATGACGTCAAGGACTTTTTTAGCTGCCGCCAGGAAGTATTCCGGGCCTTTCTGCATTGTAATTCGGCCCAAAAACAGGACGATCTTTTCATCCTTTCCAATGACCGTGTCGGTGCTGCCCCAATTGTTGTTAGGTTCCACGGCATTATAAACTACCTCGACATTTTCGCTGCTGATGCCGTATCGTGTGATGATGATATTGCGGGTATACTGGCTGACAGCGATGACTTTATCAGCCCGTTCCATGCCCTTTCTCTCAATGTCGTAGATCATTTGGTTTACGTGTTCGCCGCTGCGGTCGAATTCGGTCGAGTGTACGTGCACTATAAGCGGTTTTCCGCTTATTGCCGCTACCGCGATAGCCGCGGGAAACGTCATCCAGTCGTGCGCATGGACAACGTCAAACTGCTCTTCTCGAGATAGCTCGGCGGCGACCGCGGCATAGCGGTGCACCTCCGCGTACATATCGCCGCCGTAGTCTACCGCTTCAACGGGCAGACTGCCTGCGCCAAGGCTGCCGGCTCGCTTTTGTCGCAGGACTTCTTCGAGTCTTTGCCGGTAGGCCTGCGCTGTTGAGTAGGGCTGCAGTGATGAGGTGATCGCACGGAACTTCACATTCTTCAGCTCGCTGAACTGAAAAACTTGGGCGCCAAAGCCTGGGCCTAACAGCTTCACGTGGCTGGCGTATCTGGCATCGACCATCTTGGGCAGCACAAAGGTCACCTCAATCCCAAGCTCGTCCATCGCCTTGGTAAGCCCATAGCAGGCCGTACCGAGCCCCCCACTGATGAACGGAGGAAACTCCCAGCCTAACATAAAAACTCTCATATTGTCCTCCGCTGAACTATTCCTATAACCATCCTTTTTCTAAGGGCTTATGTACGCTTATTCTCGGTCCAAACCCTTGGGCGCGGCTCACTCTAAGGTCCTGCGCTGCGAGAACCCTGCTCTGTGTTTTGCCGTTAAGCCTCTTATCGGCCAGAAATTATATTGCCTTAATCACGACAGGCAAAAATGGCACTTATTCCTGAGCTCCTACCTATATTGTCGGGATTTTCGTTGAGTTAAGTTGAACAAATTTTCGCGAAAACCCACATTTTTGGCATTAGGAGTTCAGATTTTATAGGCCGCTACTTGGATTTGAAAAGGCCTCCGGATGCCCGTTAACCTGCCGCTTTTTGGCTGGCACCGCCTAGTCGACCACCCCATACACCGCCCGCCGACAATCACGGCTGACGCCAGGCGATTAATACGATGCCCAGCTTTTCGATGCCGGTTACCTAAAGCAGACCTTTCCGTGACTCATAAGGCGGGACGGTTTGCTGCGAACGCCGTTACTGGCAGCGCAATGTGTGCGACCTAAGCGAGTCGGCCACGACCGGCTTACAAATCCTGTGGCCTGACTGTGCTGCGACGGTTGGCCTTGGCCCGGGCAGTGGCAGCATCGAGCACCGAGTAAAGGTGCTCACTGAGTGCCTCGATCGCATCCGATGCGGTCATCATCTTCTTGCCCTTGATGTAAGCTTTAACCTTGCTTGCCACGACCAAAGAATCTCGTTTTTTTGCCATTCTAAAAATCCTCCCTGTTTTAATTTGGCCATTGCTGCGCCGCTGCCAATCCTTGAGTCCGGCGCTTTATCAGTTCTTATTACACAAACTTTTAGAATTTTCAACAGAAAAATCTGCGCAAATACTAAATTTTTGTGTTTATAGCGCCGATAGGCGCAAAAGGTATTGGCCAGGCAGGACTGAACCGGCAGACAGCAGCTTCTATTACGCTGGCGGCTTTTGGCGGCTTGAGTAATTCAGGTGAGCCATCTTGCCGAAACATTTTCAAGGGCTTACGCACCAGGTCGGATTAGTTTTGTTGGGAGTGATAAAATGGCAAAGCGTTCCAAAAAGGGTCAGAAAGCACAGGGCAAGCTGCAGGGATTGGTTGTTGTTGCCTTTGCCAAGGATTGGGAGCAGGCCAGAGACTATGAGACCTTGCTTAAAGTCAATGACATTCCTGCTGTTATCGGCGGGCAGGAGCAAAGCTCAGGAGGCGACAAGGAAATTGCCGTAATGGTTCCGGAGGATTCTCTTGATGAAGCACACGTAATCATCGAGTCGCAGAACGCCTATGATGATTACTATGACTTTGCTATGGAAGAGGAGCAAGAGGGTGATTTCGAAGGCGAGCTTTTCGAGGACGAGTTTTGATGGATGCAGAGCATATCACAGAGCGGCGCGGTTTCGCAGACCGCAGGCAAAGTGTTGTCGACAGGCGGTTGGGGCTGGATCGCCGGCGTGGTCCGGGCAGACGCAGAACTGATGAGCGAAAATCTGCCGAAGAGGGACAAATGTCGGATGAGCAGTTTGAATTCCTTATGGCGATCGATCAGTATAAAAGGCAAAACGCCAGGCCCTTTCCGACTTGGACGGAGGTCCTCGAGGTGATAAAGGCGATTGGCTACCGAAAAGTCGCCGAGCCCCAGGCGCTGAAGCAGTTCAAGAAGGAGCCGTAGCGCGACAAGGTCTGCTCTTAAACAGCGCTGCGAAGAAATACGCCCACACATCAAGCAAGCCCCCTCCGCATGGACTTGCCAATCGGGCAGGTCTTTTGCAATTTCTGTACAAAAGAGGCTTGTTTTGTTTTTCCCTTTCCTTTACCATATCGGAGGAAGTGCTTCCCACCGAAGCCGCAGTTGTGCTCTTGAGCGGACGCGGGCGGCACCATCCTTGAAAGGCCCATAGAAATATGCCAGACAAGCGTGACGAGTCTGCCTGGTTGATGACGGCCTCTTTGATTGTTCTTGCTACGGTGGCTTTGGCTGTTGTCCTGCGTTACACCCGCGCCGTGATGATTCCCTTTGTTTTCGCCATTTTTGTCGTTTCGCTTGTCTCGCCCATTCTGGACTTTCAGGTAATCCGTTTGAGGTTCCCGCGTCTGATAGCAGTTACAATAACTTTCCTTGTGGTGGTTGTGATGATCGCTGTCTTTTGTTTTCTATTGACGCGGGTGGTTCAGACCATCATCGCCACGGTGGGCCAGTACAGCAATAGTTTTGCCGACCTTGCCAACCGAGCGTTTGCGGAAATGGGTCGGTGGGGCGACCAGTTCAATCAGGAGAAAATTGTCAATGACCTGCGAAACACTATCCCCAACCTGGTGACCAATACCCTGGGGGCGGTTTTCAACCTTGTATCGAACGTGTTTCTTATATTAGTTATCGTTATTTTCCTCCTGGCAGGGCGCAATCCTTACGCCGTTCGCTCCGGAGTTTACAGGGATATAGACCTGCAAATACGCCGGTACATAGCCATTATGATTGCGATATCGATATTAAACGGCCTTCTGGTCTGGGCTATTCTTGCGTCAGTCGGGCTGGAGCTGGCGGCCGTTTTTGGAATGCTTGCGTTTATCTTGAATTTCATTCCCAATATTGGTTCTATAGTTGCTACTCTGCTGCCAATTCCCATTGCAGTGGCCCAGTTTCAAAGTCCATGGCCTGTTATTTTCATCGTGGCTGTTCCGGGGACGGTCCAGATTGTTCTGGGCTATCTACTCGAACCGAAGTGGATGGGCAAGGAATTGGACCTGCACCCGGTAACTGTCTTGCTGGCGCTATCATTTTGGGGTATGCTTTGGGGGATAACTGGAATGTTTGTGGCCGTACCGTTGACGGGCATTCTAAGGATCATCCTGATGCAATTTGAGACACTTCGGCCGATCGGCAATCTACTTATCGGAGAACTGCCTGGCTCGCAACCGCGTTCTAAGTAGTAGCGCGAATGTCCTGTACGCGTTTAGCCGGCGAAGAAACCATCCCCAATCCGCCCCCGCTCTCCCGCAAGCAATGGCTGGCGCCATTGTCTTCGACAAGAAGACGCGGGGGCGGATTGAGGCTGCCACCCTTGTGCTCTGCCATTGTCGCCCCGTAGCATAGAGTCCGTAGGGTA
>JAFNGF010000166.1 GCA_017885385.1 Planctomycetota bacterium | reverse complement strand
ATAAAACCGGCACGTTGACCAAGAACGAGATGACTGTGCAGGCAGTTTTCTCAGGCGGAGATCTATTCAAAGTAACTGGTGTAGGATATGAACCCAGGGGGGAATTCTTACTTAATGATAGGCCGATCAATCCCGGCGATTATCCTGATTTGGGCAAAACCCTGCTGTGCGGCGTTCTTTGCAACGGGGCACAGTTAGTCAAAACTGACAACGGTTATAGGATACACGGTGACCCAACGGAAGCGGCGATTCTTACCTGCGCGGGAAAGCGTGACTTTTGGAAAAGCGAGCTGGAAGAGACGTATGCCTTTGTGCAGGAAATCCCTTTCGATTCTGAAAGAAAGAAGATGACCATTGTCCGCAAAGATGAAAACGGCCTTACTGCTTTTGTTAAAGGCGCCCCTGATGTGCTTTTGAATGATTGCAGCCAGATACAGCAAAAAGGCGCCGTCAGGATATTAAACGCCCAGGACAAAGAAAAAGTCCTTTCTGTCAACGATGAATTGGCTTGCGGCGGGATGCGGGTTCTTGCGGTCGGATACCGAGTTCTGGATAGAATTCCTGATAAATATGAAGCCGCTTTAATTGAAAATAATCTCACTTTTGCGGGTCTGCTGGCTATGACCGACCCGCCCAGAGAAGAAGTCAAGAACGTAATGGGCGAATGTACAGAAGCCGGCATCAAAACCATTATGATCACCGGCGACCATAAAAATACGGCGGTTGCTATAGCTAAGGGGCTGGGTTTCTTCAAAGAAGACTCATTGGCGTCGACGGGCGAAGAGTTGGACAAAACCAGCGATGATGAGCTTGCAGACAAGGTGAAGAGGATTTCGGTTTACGCTCGCGTTTCGCCGGAGCACAAGTTAAGGATTGTGCGGGCTCTGCGTCGGCAAAAAGAGATTGTCGCAATGACCGGCGACGGCGTAAACGACGCACCGGCTCTTAAAGAGGCGGATATCGGCGTGGCGATGGGAATAACCGGCACCGATGTCACCAAAGAGGTCGCAGATATGGTCATTACCGATGACAACTTTGTTTCCATCGTGGCTGCGATCGAGGAGGGCAGGGGCATATATGATAATATCAAGAAGTTTGTTCACTATCTGCTGTCCTGCAACGCCGGCGAAATCCTTGTTATGTTTGTTTCTTCGCTGGTGGGGCTGCCGGTGCCGCTGCTGCCTATTCAAATCCTGTGGATTAATCTGGTGACGGATGGACTGCCCGCGTTAGCTTTAGGCGTTGATCCTGTTGACCCGAACATAATGAAGCAGCCTCCCCGCCCAACGGACGAAGGCGTCATCACCAAAGGTAGGGCGTTTCTTATGTTATGGCAAGGGGCCTTTATCGCCCTATGTACTCTTCTGGCTTTTGGCTTTGTTTTATTCGTGGAGAAAGAGGGCATAGGACGGGCCCGAACAGCGGCGTTTGTAGTCCTTGCCTGTAGTCAGTTGTTCCACGCTTTTAACTGCCGCAGCATGACCGAGTCTCTATTTAAGATAGGCATACTTACCAACAAAAAGCTGATCCTGGCGACCGTGACATCATTTTTTGTACAAATGCTGGTTGTGTACGTGCCGTTTTTGCAGAGGATATTCAGGACAGAGCCGTTAGGGTTTTTTGATTGGCTTTTGGTAGTTGGCATTTCATCGCTTCCGCTGTGGGCAATGGAAGTGGTCAAGGGATTGCATTTACTTAATCCGCCGACCCGTGTGGCGGATTAATCCGTTCCCTCGGCTGCGCTCGGCATGACAAACTGCGCTCGCGCAAGGGCCATCCATATGTCATTTCGACCGAAGCGATGCGAAGCATCGCGCAGTGGAGAAATCTGGCTTCGCAAGGTAGGTTCCACTATAATGTCGTCATGCCGGGAAGCAAAACCTACTATGTTTATATCATGGCCAGCCAATCGCGTACTTTGTATGTTGGATTCACCAACAATATCCGAAGAAGAGTCTGGGAACATAGAACTGGATTCGTCGAAGGCTTTACTAATTGCTACAAAATCGACGCGCTATTTTATGTTGAATCGTTCGGCGACGTGTTTTGTGCGATTGAACGAGAGAAGCAGGTCAAACGCTGGAGGCGAGATAAGAAATTGCGAGTAATTGCTCAAGCTAATCCTGACTGGCATGATCTTAGTGATGGACTATGAGATCAATATCGCATACAGTGCAGATGTCTCGACGCAGTTTACCCTGAGTGAAGCCGAATGGGCTCGACATGACAGCGGCAAGGTCACAAAATATTGGAGAGTGGACAGATGAAGGTTACTTATGATCGCCAAACGGATACGCTCACCGTGATTTTTTCGGATACCCCGGTAGCTGAAACCGATAAGGATAAGCCCGGTGTTATTCCGCCAAAATAGGGCCAGCTACGGAACAGCGTTTCATTAAGGGGTCTGTGGAAATTGGGGTCAGCAGGCCTGTTGAAAAACCACGAATTTTTATTGGACAGGCGTTGAAATTGAGGCGAGAATCTGCATTTGATAGGTCGAGATGGTGTCATGGTGTATTGTCAACCGCTCGCATGAGATTCGGTCCGTATGGAACAAAAACAAAATAGATATGGAGGTACTACAATGCAATACCGGATTCTTCAGAGCGTTATGGTTGCTGTCCTGTTAGTCGGCCTCTGTGGGTGCGAGAGCATTTTGGGACGAGCAGCAAAGAAGGAAGCACCCGGCCAGGTAGTGTCGCTGTCGGATGTTCCTGAACCTGCCCGCGCCACTATTGAAAGGTTGACCGCCGGAGGCGAGATCAAGAAGATTGAAAAGGAAGAGACAGGCGGCACAGTAATCTACGACGTTGAGGCGAGAGTTAAGGACAAAGATGTGGAGTATGACGTCGCCGGTGACGGCAAGGTACTCACAGCGGAGGAGAGCGTTCCATATAGCTCGCTGCCGGCAGCGGTTCGAGCCGCCGTAGGGAAATACTTTGGCTCTGCCGAAGGGCTTAAGGCCTCCAAAGAAATCGAGGACGGCAAGATATTTTACGAGGTGGAAGGAAAGAAAGGCGGCGCNNTGAGTCCGTTTAGCCGCCGCTCCTGTTCTGAGTATTGTCGAAGGGCCTGTGGTGGCGGTCTTCTATTATTTATCCCACGAATTTATTAGCGTATGGTGGCAGCGTCAATCCGCCACTGGCGGATTGGCGATGGTTATTTTACACAATATATTTTAGCCATCCCCAAGCTGCCCCCTTCGACTTCGCTTCCCTCGGTCTTTCTCGGGACAGGCAGGGCAGGCTTGAGTCTGCCACTCGTCGATTACAATACTCGAAACAGTGGACTTATAAATCCACCGGTGTCTTATACAGAACCATATAATACATAGTTAGGCGGCCAAATCATTATGGCACAGTTCAAAGTCGTGTGAATTAATTGTCCTGAGAGGAGAGTATGAGAGGTACGATTTTAATCATCAGTTTCTATTTGATACTATCTGCGGATGTGGGCGCACAAGAAACCACATCGCGATCGCTACGATCAGCCACCACGATTCAGCCAGCCATGTCACCTACTCCACAGGCTGCCACCAGTCCGGTTCCAGTCCCAGAACCGAGCGAGAAGGCACTGTCTTACTACCGCAGCGGCAATGTGCTCTGGGGCGCCAATATTATTTGGGAGCTGCTTATCCCGGCACTGTTTTTATTCACTGGTTTTTCCGGTCGCATTCGCAACTGGGCGCAGCGCCTTGGCAAGAACTGGTTTTTCGTCATCGGCATTTACTTCGTCATCTTCTCCATCATCAGTTTTGTGATTGACCTGCCGCTCGATTACTATGAAGGATATGTCCGCGAGCACGCCTATGGGTTGTCAAATCAGACTTTCGGCAAATGGTTCGGAGATGCGCTCAAAGGATTGCTCAGAAGCCTTGTCATGGGTGTCATCTTCCTGTGGGTGCCTTACCTTCTGCTCAGGAAAAGCCCGCGCCGCTGGTGGTTCTACAGCGGCTTGTTGACTATTCCTTTTCTCTTTCTCGTTTTTCTGATCCGACCGATCTGGATCGACCCGCTCTTTAACAAGTTCGGGCCGATGAAAGACAAGACGCTCGAAGCCACAATTCTGCGACTAGCCGAGCGCGCCGGCGTCGAAGGTGGCAGCGTTTTCGAAGTCGATAAGAGCGAGGATACGAAAGCTTTGTATGCCTATGTCACCGGTTTTGGGCACACCAAGCGGATCGTCTTATGGGACACGACTATTGCTAAAATGAACGAACAGGAACTGATCTTTGTGATGGGCCACGAGATGGGCCACGACGTTCTGGGGCATATCTGGAAATCTATCTTATTCTTCTCCATATTGATCATGGCCACGTTCTACACCGTTCATCGCACGGCGGGCTGGCTGATCCATAGATACAAACACCGTTTCGGCTTCGACCACCTTGCTGACATTACTTCATTGCCGTTGATCATTCTGCTATGCAATCTTTACTTATTCATTGTCACGCCATTCGATTTAGCTTACTCGCGCCACATAGAACACGAAGCCGATCGGTTCAGTTTGGAGCTCACGAAGAACAACCACGCGGCAGCGACCGCCTACGCCAAACTCCAAACTGAAAACCTGGGAGTGCCGCGACCTGGCTTGCTGTACAAGCTCTGGCGGGCGCAACACCCGACGCTCGGCGAGCATATTGATTTCTGTAACACTTACCGGCCCTGGGAGAAGAATGAGCCACTTGTATATGGACACTTGTTCAGAGAAGCGAAATAGGCTTGCGCCCCAGGAAATCTGGGGACAGTTTTTTTCCGAAAACGTATGGCAGCAAAGCCGACTTTGCCGAGTCCATTCTGTCAATATCTTCTTTCCATGAGATTGTACGGGTAGCCAAATTCGAAATCTGAATCTCGAAGCACGAGACAAATTCAAAGCAAGAATGACCAAATAACCGAAACACGACTTACTCTATATAAAATGAGCATCCCTTTTGGGACATTTGAATTTTTGTTATTTGGATTTGTTTCGGATTTCGAATTTAGATATTAGGGTTTTCCGATTCTCGTATTCTGTCTCCTGTACCCTGTATTCTATCTTTTGGCCGATAGTTCCCTATTCAATTTACGCTGAAGATCTTTTAGGCGGTTTGATTCGTCAAAGCCGAGCAGAATAATTGGGAAAGCGGTTTTATTGTGCATCAACGGCTCATCCATATCCACCCACTTTCGACAATATTCGCCGTCAGGCGTTCCGGGGATCGGCGAGAAATCCGCCAACATTCCGCGAATGCCCAGGCTCTTGACAAAACGCATCGAAGCCTCAAGCTCGGCAGTGTCACCGTGTGGATGGGCGAGCATTTGATACGCGGTGATATTTGAGGCTTCGGCCCCCGCAGACAGCAGAAGCTCTACTGCCCGCTGGAGCTCTTCAGAAAAAACCTTTGAGCCGGTGCGCTTTTGCCACTCAAGCGAGCAGCTCTCGAAGCCAAGATAGAATGTTTTGAAGCCTGCCCGCACCAAAGAATCGGCTGAATCTTGCGTTACAAAACGGGCGTTCAGGGCATTGGGGCTGTGCAGATTTATCCGCCAGGCGGACGGCGGATTTACTTCTATGCCCCTTCGTATCAGCTCATTCAAAAACGGCACCAAGACTTTTTCAGGCTCAAACAGCAGAGCGTCATCATAAAAAGCTATATTCTGGACTCCGCAATTCGCCAATAGCTCCAGCTCAGCTAACGACCGCTGCAATGGCCGGGGCTTGAATTTGCCGTAAAGGTGCGGCACGGAGCAGTAGGTGCAGCTGAACGGGCAGCCGTCGCTGAGTTTCAGAACGCCCACGTTCAGCTTGTGATAAGCTTCCCAGAATGCAGGTTGCGCAAGATCCGGCTCAATTTCCAGGTATTTCCAGAGCGGCTCAAGATTTGTGCCGGGCACTAATAGATCGGCGTGCAGGTGTTCTGCGTGACTGCTGCACAGTGTCACGTAGTTGCCGCCCAGTATGATCTTTGTTTGCGGTGATATTTTGCGAATATCCTGTATGACTTCCTGGATGCCGAGGTACCAGTAGGTCATCGTGGTTTGCACAAGTGCAAAATCAAAGGGGCTTTCTTGGGCGACAAAATCCGCAAACAGGCTGCGCGGCAAGCCGAATCGCCGGAAATATCGCGGAATTGCTTGCAGGCACGCCGGATTGGCAATGACCTCGTGGTAAAACCGCCCGCGTCCCCACCGGTCCGAGGCGAGGTCCTTTTGCTTGGCTGTAAACGGATGCAGCCTATCGAGATAGTCGAAGAGCTTAAAATCTGCCTTGCCGCGCAAGCAACCTGCGACACTCAGCAGGCCGTATGGCTTCAGCCAAAAGTCGTAGGCGGCAAAGTCATAGATCGGCGGATTCACCAGCAGGATTTTCGGCGCCATAATGATTCTGTCAGAGCGCTATTTGCCGACCGCGGAAATTGAAAATTTTCAATTGTCAATTTTCAATTTAGCCTTCCTCGATAACGTTGAATCCCATCAAGACTCCCAGGTTCTTAATACTCTGCATGTGGTCGCCGAAAAAGACTGCGCGGTGCAGTAGTGCCATCACTCCGCCTTTGAGCACGCCGCAGCCCCAATTGTGAAACATACTCTGGGCGTCAGCCACCTTTGTCCAGAATTGGGTGCGGCAGCCGAGTTCATCCTGGGTTATCCTGAAGATCTTTCCAGTAGAGATCAGCATCGTGTCGAGGTTGATGAATTTGGCGCAGGTTACAGGCTGCCCGATCGGCATCTCCACCTGCAGCGACACGCCTCTGTCACTGTCGGTTTGGGTGCGGATAGTAAAGGGCAGCCGTGTGCTGGTTGGCCCTGCCATTCTCGTGGCGCAGGTGCAGTGAAAGTGGATCAGTGCATTTTGCGACGTATCGAAGACCGGATCGGTAACGAAGCCCGGCACGCCGAACGCGTAGCCGAACATCAGCATCGTGAGCGTCGCATCCATGTCCCCCTCGCAGACGCCAACCAGACCCTGGTCATTTAGCTTGCTGTATGTCAGGCAGCCTTTGGCCGGCTCACCCATGCAATGTGAGCTGGTGGTAGCGCGGGCGCCTTCTTTGATCATCATATTTTTCATCGCCAGGTACATCCGTGCCGAATTGATAATCTCATCTCTGCTGGGCTCGCGGATTTCCTTGGCCTTGCTAATCCAGTATTGCTCGGCCTCGGCCTCGGCGGCTTTCAAATCGACGGCCTTATGGGCCTCGATGACTTGCTCATTCTTGACGGGGACCATCTCTGTGCCGAGCCGCTGCTTAACCTGCTCGGCGGAGCAGGCGGCGGCTGTTCCCTGGGGGTCGCCCACAACAATAATCCGTGTCTGCCTCATCCGCGCAGGCACTCGCATCAGTGCGACCACGTGCCCGAGCTCGCTCCAGTCACTGGTGGGCAGCAGGACAACTTTTTTGCCGGCCTTTTGCCACTGAGGAAAGTACATCCAGCCATGGCCGCTGAATGGTTGCGAGAAGACCGCGGTGGGTAAGCCCACATCAATGATTTGGCTCATCGCCTGTTCCGGCGCATCTCCCCCGTGCCCGGAAAGGTGGAATAGCAGCACGCCGTCAGCCTCGCTCAGTTTGGCCACCACCTCATTCACATCAGCCGGAGGGACGACCTCGCCGCCGACAAACTTCACGTCGCCAAGCTTGCCCTCCAGCTTAGCAAGGTATTGCTCGAACTTGGCGATCTCCTCGGTCGGCCTCGATAGGTAGATTCCGCCGGTTCTACCCACATAAACCTTGTGGATTTTCACCGCCGGCAATTTAGGCGGCCACTCTTCCTGCTCACTTGCCATCGCAAGCTGGCCCATCCACTGCCCGCCCAGCAGCACGGCCCCTGCTCCGGCTGCGCCTGCGCCCAGGAACTCTCGTCGATTCAGTGCATCGCTCATAGTCCGACTCCTTCTAAAGGCCAATTTACAACCCCCCGTGAAACGGGGGGCTAAATATTTGGTTCTTCTGTACTGGGCGTAGAATAAGCAGTCTGCCGCCCATTGTCAATTGCCATTTCACACCAGGCCGAAGTCCAAATGTGCGATAAGAGCATGCTCGGCATTGACTTTGGTGGCGTGAGTTTGTTAGAATAGATAGAGCCTCTCTTATGAGCTGGCATTTGGAATTCTATAAGGTTTTAGGTAATTCGTCTTGCAAGTGTGCCGCAAAAAACAAGAAAACCGCCAGGGTGAAGTCACGCCCCGCAGTGAAAAACACCGGCGTGGAAAATCACAGGAGATGGTAGGGTGGCCTTTGGCCCACCAGCAAGATAATGATGGGGCGAGCCGTACTCTGCTCGTTCTGGCATTATCCTTGTTTCTGGTCGGCTCTGCCGGGGCCAAGTGCCCCATAGGCGACCTTAACGGCGACTGCCAGGTCGATATGGCGGACATGCAGATATTCGCCCAGCAGTGGTTGGCTGCCCCGTATAGTCCGGCTGACTTGAACAGCGATGAGGAAGTCGGCATGATTGATTTTGCCCTGCTGGCGGAAAAGTGGCTCGGGGCAGGCGTGCCGCTCGTTATCAACGAGGTTATGGCCGCCAATAGCAGTACCGTTATGGACCCGCAGGGCGAATATGATGACTGGATTGAAATCTACAACGCCGGTGCTGAAGCTATCAATGTGGGCGGCCTATATCTGACCGACATTCTGGATCAGCCCACGATGTGGCAAATTCCTACTAACCGGCCCGCCGCAACTACCATCCCTGGGGGCGGGTACTTATTGGTCTGGGCGGACAACCAGGTTGCAGACGCGGGCCTGCACGCGAATTTCCAGCTCAATGCCGACGGCGAACAGATAGGCCTATTCGCGGCTGATGGGCATACTTTGATTGACAGCATCACGTTCGCTGACCAGGCCGCCGACATCTCCTTCGGTCGTTACCCTGACGGCAAGGACAATCTGAGGTTCCTTGGCTTGCCCAGTCCGGCAGGGCAAAACCAGGGCGTGTACTTGGGCCGGGTCGCTGACACGAAGTTCAGTCATGGCCGCAGCTTTTATGATCAACCTTTCGAGGTGACTATTACCTGCGAAACGCCTGGCGCAATCGTATATTACACCCTCGACGGTACGCAGCCGTATCAAACTGGGGGCCGTTTTCCGACAGGCAAGGTCTACTTCAGTCCTATTCCCGTTACCAGGACCACGTGCTTGCGCGCAGTGGCAATTAAGCCCGGCTGGATGTCCAGCAACGTCGATACCCAGACCTATATTTTTCTCGACAATGTAATCCACCAGCCGGCAAACCCGGCTGGGTTTCCAACTATGTGGGGTTCTGAGTCGGCTGATTATGAAATGGACCCTGACATCGTAAACGCCCATACAGGTACGCTCAAGGACGATCTGAAATCCATTCCCACCATGTCGCTTGTGATGGATTCCAAGCATCTGTTCGATTCCAAGGACGGTATCTATAGCCACCCACAGAGCAGCGGAATTACCTGGGAACGGCCGGGGTCTATCGAGCTGATTAATCCTGACGGCTCAAAAGGCTTTCAAGCCAATTGCGGCGTCCGCATTTACGGCGGCGTAGGACGCAGGGAAAAGAAGAGGACACTCCGTCTGATGTTCAAGGGCATATATGGGCCGACCAGGCTGCTCTATCCTCTGTTTGGGCAAGATGCGGCTGACGAATTTGACTGTTTGATTCTTCGTTCCAACTTCAACGACGGCTATCCCTTTGGTCAGGCTTGTTCACAATACATTCGTGACGAGTTTGGTCGTCGGCTGCAACTGGCTCTTGGGCATCCCTCGCCGCACGGCGTTTTTGTCCACCTATACGTTAATGGTCTGTACTGGGGCCTGTATAATCCCGTGGAGCGGCCTGAATCCTCTTTTGCCGCCACGTATTTTGGGGGAGACAAAGAAGACTGGGATTCGCTTAACTCTGGACGCCCTGTTGGAGATAGCACGACGATTACGTACAACGCTATGCTTAATGCAGTCCGGCAGGGCGTACAAAACAACGAGGCCTATCAGCGTCTGCAGGGCAACAACCCTGACGGTACGCCAAACCCGAATTACGTCGATTACCTCGACATTGAGAATTACATAGATTATATGATCGTCAACTTCTACGTCGGCAATACAGACTGGCCCAGCCATAATTGGTACGCTGCTTTCAATCGCGTTAACAGCACCGGCTGGAAGTGCTTCTCGTGGGATGCCGAGTGGGTCGTAGGGCTTATCGTAGGGCACGGTTTGGATTCGTCTCTCAACGAAAACGTCACCGGGGTCAGCGGCTATATCTGTGAGCCTTATGCCCGTCTTCGCAACAATACTGAGTTCCGGCAGCTCCTTGCCGATCATGTGCATAGAGCCTTTTTCAACGGCGGGCCAATGTATGTGGACCCTTATAATACGCAGTGGAATCCTGCATATCCCCAGCGGAACCGCCCGGCGGCGTTGTATGCCGAGCTGGCCAAGTCTATAGAAAGGGCTATGACCGCGGAGTCCGCCAGATGGGGCGATGTCGGCAGCGGCACACCTTACACAGTCCAGCAATGGCGCGCTCAGCGGGACCAAATTCTCTACACATATATGCCTCAGCGCTCGCAGATCGTCCTGGATCAACTGCGAAATGCCGGCCTCTATCCTCTGGTGGATGCACCGGTCTTTCGTGTAAACGGCTCATATCAACATGGCGGGCGGATTTCTCCAACAGACCTGCTTTCGATTACCGCTACAAGCGGGACAATCTATTACACCCTCGACGGCTCCGATCCACGTATGCCAGGCGGGGCCGTTAATGCAGTTCACGCAGCCAAGTATTCCGCACCTATCAGACTTACCCAGAGTACCTACGTCAAGACCCGCACGCTCAGCGGCAATACCTGGAGCGCTCTTAACGAAGCAATCTTCGCGGTTGGGCCTGTGGCGGAAAACCTGCGTATCACTGAGATTATGTACCATCCGCCGGATACCGATAGCCCGAGCGACGCAAACGAGGAATTTATCGAGCTAAAAAATATCGGCGGCGAAACCATCAACCTGAACCTGGCGCGCTTTACCAACGGCATCGACTTTAACTTCCCCAGCATAGAACTTGCAGCGGGCAAGTATATCCTGGTCGTGAGAGACCAGGCGGCTTTTTATGCCCGGTATCCGGATTTCGCCGGAGTTATTGCCGGGCAGTTTTCCGGCAGTCTGGCTAACGATGGAGAAAGAATCCGGCTGGAAGATGCCATCGGCCAGACGATACTGGACTTCAAGTACAGCGATGCCTGGCGTGAAATCACCGATGGGCAAGGCTTTTCTCTTACCATAGTAAATCCAGCAAATCCTGACGCAAATAGCTGGGGCGAAAAAGACTCCTGGCGAGCAAGCGCATTTTATGGCGGCTCGCCAGGCTGGGACGATACCGGCATTATTCCTGAGCCTGGCTCAGTGGTAATAAACGAGGTATTGGCACACGCCCACGCCGATGCCTCGGACTGGATAGAGCTTTACAATACTACCGCCGAAGCGATCAATATCGGTGGCTGGTTCTTAAGTGACGATGGCAACGATCCCTCGGCTGCGCTCGGGACAGGCTTGACCAAATACGAAATTGCCGATGGCACGGTCATTGCCGCTAACGACTATCTTGTATTCTATCAAGACCAGCATTTTGGCAATCCTGCTGCTGGTTGTCATACGCCGTTTGCCTTAAGCGAGAATGGCGACCAAGTATATCTATCATCGGCTCAGGATGGAGTCTTGACCGGCTATCAGGAGCTGGAGGATTTTGACGCCTCCGAGACGGGCGTATCGTTTGGCAGGTACTATAAGGGCAGCACGGATAACTACAACTTTGTGGCGATGAGCGAGAATACGCCCGGCAAGCCCAATTCCTATCCGAAGGTAGGGCCTATCGTTATCAATGAGATTATGTACAATCCCGGCTCAGGCAACCAAAATGAAGAGTATATTGAGCTATTTAATATAAGTTCCGAGCCGGTGGATTTATATCGTTATGACAAGTCCGAGCCCTGGCGGTTTACCGATGGCATAGAGTTTGTTTTTCCTTCCGATCCGGTAGTTACGATACCCGCGGGCGGCTATTTATTGGTGGTAAAGCACCTGGATGCTTTTGCCGCCCGATATGGTATTATGCCTGCTGGGGTGGTGGTTCT
>JAFNGF010000165.1 GCA_017885385.1 Planctomycetota bacterium | reverse complement strand
TTTCACGAAATCGAAACAGTAATGGCTAAGGTCACCTGGTACGATGAAATCCTCATCGAGCCAAATCCGAAACCCGGCCTGGAACTTATCTGCAAAGGTCCACAGTGGTCGCCGGCCGGAGCGGAAAACCTGGTCTATCAGGCTGCCGAACTGCTGATGAAAAGTTGCGGCCAGCGAGCAGACATCAAGATTACGCTGACAAAGAATATTCCTGCCGGCACAGGGCTTGGCTCAGCCAGCAGTGATGCCGCAGCCACCCTTATCGGGCTGAATAAGTACCTTGATTTGGGATTGTCTGTTAGCCGGCTTGCGGACCTGGCAGCGCAGTTAGGCAGCGATGTGGCCTTTTTTTTGGATGGGCCGATGGCGATATGCAGCGGCAAGGGCGAAAAAATCAAAAAATTGGACCAAAGTTTCGACTTTCTGGCTCTTTTAATACTACCAGATGTAACTATTTCTACAGAAACAGTTTACGCCAATTACCGGCACGACCCGGCTCTGTACCAAAGCCTTAGGAGCCGAATAAACACCTACATCAAAAAAAACAGGATTGATTTAGCCTCGAAAATGTGCGCAAATATGCTGGAGGTAAGTTGTTTCAGCCTGTTAAAAGAGCTGGCTGAGCTTAAAGCGAAGGTTGAATCGTTAGGTATTGGGCCTGTATGCCTGAGCGGCAGCGGCACGGCGATGTTCTGTCTGCTGTCGGGCGGCAATCAGCAGACAGCCGGAGCATACGCGCACAAACTCAAAGAAAACGTCGGCTGCAAAAGCATTGTCGTGGGTAACAATGGATGGTGAAGTTTTTGGCGAGGCGAAGAAAATGAAGATCAGCGAGGTCAGAGTCAAATTGATACGCAACAAAGACGACAGGTTGAAGGCTTTCTGCTCAATTACCATAGATAATGAGTTTGTGGTACGAGACATCAAGATAATCCAGGGCGGCACCGGTGTTTTCGTGGCTATGCCTTCGAGAAAAATGACCGACCATTGCGACAAGTGCGGAGGCAAAAACCACCTTAGAGCTAAGTTCTGCAATAATTGTGGGGCGGCACTTTCCGACAACCGGGCAANNGTCGAAATGGATGAGCCGGACGACGATGTCCCGGAAGTAGTTTAGAAGTTATGCCGTAAGTAGCGCAAATCAATCTGGCTGCCATCAGGCGGCTGGCCAAGGCTGAGCCTGCTCTTACCATCTGACGCCACACTTTTGCGGGTCCCCCGGGCGCACCAATAAGCGCTTGGAATATGGACTCTGCGCAGAGCATTACCGCATTTGGGTACTACAAAACCGGACTGTGGCGGAATGAACGTTTCTTAAGCTGTGAGGTCCTCGAGGACTTTATCCAGAGCGATTTCCAATCGCTCATTCAGGTCATACTTACCCTCGGTAAGCTGCCGGCGGACGTGAAGGACTTTTTGCTTGCGGATTTCCGGCAGCGAAGCAATGTTTTTCAGCACCTGCCCGATGGGTGTCGCACTGAGGTTTTCGAGTATCTGTTCCATAATTAAATCGTTATCTGCAGCCAAGTCCTCGCTCAAGGGGTCGCTATGCTGATTCTGCTCTGAGCAGCTCATAAAATCGAAGTCTCGCATCTGCGCTACCTTGCCGGACCTGTTCCAAACGAAGACGTCCATTTTTTCGCTTGCAGTCCTGCAACCACTATATGTTGTATGCCGCCAAAATCCCTTTTGAGGCCTGAAACAAACTTGCAGTATTGATATCGACAAAAATATACGCAAAACTTTAAAAAACTTTGGCATTTGCCAACCAGAGCCAAGGGCTTTAGATGCCGCAACTTGGATGCCAAATCCAGGCTGTTAGTATTGAAAATCGCCCTGAAAATGGGCTGCTTGGATGCCGAGGGCTTACGCTACAACCGGCGCCGAAGTCGATATAGGCAAGTTAGGCAATATACTATATGTAGTGATAGCAACTTTCTTTTGGAGTAGCGGAGCCGGAATTCAAATATCGGCGTTGCCCGCCTTGAAGTTTGTGGTTTCTCAATAGTAATACTTGAAATCAAGGTCGGCGACCCACATATCGGGCACGCCTTTCTTCTTGGTAAGTTTGAGCTGAGTGCACTGCAGATTTGCCCAGCGAAGCTGGATTGTAGAGAGGAATCGGGCAGATTTGGTGATATCAACGTCTTTTAGCACTACCTTGGCACTTTGGCTTTTCTGCCCGCTGGATTCTATGACCGCCCCAGAGTCCTGGCTGTAATTGCCCGCAGGTATGTTACACAGGCCGGCCACCGCTGCGACCGCCTTGGCATAGTCGAATTCGTCGTTGGAGTTAGCCGCCTCAGCCAGGGCCAAGCGGCCGCGGTCAAGGATCAGGATTTCTGCGATTAGGCCTTCGGCTTTCTTATACTGTTCGATGCCTGAAGCCCAGCTTTTTTCCGCGTTCGGCAGCCAAAAAGCCCACGCCAGCAGCGGCCATAGGGCGACTATAGCGGGAACAAGTATATAATATAGTGTCGGATTCTTGTATATGTCCTTAATAAGCATAATGCGATCTCCCGACTATCTTTGTGGCTTGACGGTCACGCTGAAAGTATCACGTGCGCCTTTGAGTCCGTAGCTATGTTCTACAATGTCCAGCTTGGTTTGCCTGATTGCTTCAAAGAGCTTGAGTGTGTTTGCTCGACCGGACGTATCGCCTGAGATGGTAACATTTCTAAGGCTGACCGTGAGCACATCGATGTTCAGGTTGGTTTCCGCCGCGCACTTATTAAACGCCTCCAGCACCAGGGCCAGCTTTAAAGCTATGGATTCTTCGCCCGTGATGCTCAATTGGCCGCTCTTGACGTCCCTGATACGTTTGACTTCGCCGGCGAGTTTTTCTGTCACGTTTGTTCCGGCTGCCGGTTTTTTGCCGAGCATAACAACGGCGTATTCTCGCTCTAAGTTCCTCCTTAGCCGGCTGCGGTATTTGTTTTGCTTGAATAGTCCCGCCTGCCCGTACAGGCCGACGGCAAGCAATAGAAGCGTAACAGATACACTCAGGTACTTCAGCGTTTTCTGCAGCCGGAGTTTTTTGCCCTGATAGGGCATGAAATCGCTTCGGAAATCTACTGTTTCTGCCCTTTCCAGATGAGCTAAAGCCGCCCCGTAGGCAATTGCGAAATCCACCTGGTCGGGGCAGTCCGCCAGGGCTTGCGGCTGGATTCCAGCGGAGCCGAGCAAGTCAATAACTACAGCTTCGATGCCCAGCTTCTTTCCAAGCTGCTGGTGGTCTACGGCGCCGGTTGAGTCGAAAACCCTCAGGCAACGAATTGGCTCGCCTGAAGCCGAAGCGGTAGTAGTCACCGTTTGTCTTGCCAATAGGACCTCTCGATCCTGTGTCGGGCCGAGCAGAAATGTTCGCACCGCTGCTGCTTTTTGCGATTTTGAAGGGGCGATGGAGTAGCCTCGCCGGCCGGAAAGAATTCCGAACAGGGTCCCGCCTTGTTGCGAATCCGACGAAGACGCATTTTGCCGAATGAATCTGGACAGACAGCTGACGTCCGGCTCGATGGTAACAGGGTCAATATTATTGCTCTGCAGGCAGCTAAGAAGCTCCGACAGTATTTTTCGCTGAGCAGTGAATACGGTCAGCTCGGAGCCTTTCTGAGCACCGGAGGTTATCTGAAAGGCAATTGCAAGGTCGGTTATATCCATAGCCAGCGCCTCTTCGGCGTCAAACCTTACAGTTGCGGCTATCTGTTTTGGGTCGTTAAGCTCGCTGTGCACATTATGCTGCATAAATAGCGCACAATCCAGAGCGATAGCAGCCTCGGAAAACTGCAAAGCTCTGTCGGCGCAGCCCCGGGCGATAAGACCTGCCAGGGTATGAGGATTCTGCTGCTCTTTGTCTTGGATAGAGATGGTAAAGCAGCCGTGCAGTTTCTTGTCTCGGCCGGCTGGACTGAGACAAACCACAGTTGCCTTATCTTTGCTCAAGTAGATTCCCAGATAGTTTTGATGTTCCATTTCGGCTAAGCTCCTGCCCGGCAAATGGTGATTGGTAAATCGTAACCAATAACTTGCTGCGGGGCGCCGGCCGGCAACCCGTCAGCCGGTAATCACGGCAACAACCTTCGGTTTTCCCTGCTCTTTCGTTACGGCGGCGACTGCCGACGCCTTTGCCACGCCGCTGACCGCTGTTACTTTAATCGTAAAAAACTCGCTGGCGGTTGTGATAAATTTCTCACATCTTCTAATTGAATCAGAGTACCTGGGCAGCGATTGCTTCAGACTTTCTATATCGGTGAATGGCTGCACGCGTCTTGCCCGGATGATTTCTCCGGCGATTGCCGGGGCATCTGAAGGGCTGCCAAAAGCAAAAGCCGCCTCCAATACGTGGCGGGGGGCGGTATTTATGTTGACCGTTCTGGATGCCCACATTCCGATATATTTTAGAGCCGATTCTTCTCTGCCTTCTATGTAGGGTCTGGCAAGCATCTCCCGATCAATCAGTGAGCTGTGAAGAAGTCTTGCAAAATCGGTATTTTGCCTGGCAGTCTGGTCGGCGGCAGATACGGTCTTGCTGGCCGTCCGGGTTGCTCTGCTTGTTCTTGAGGGTATGCTTACAGTTGTCTTTGCAGGCTCGAATTCGAGTTTGAACGTCTTTATTTCGCCTATTTGTTTTAGCTGCACTTTTAGCGAATCTATACCGCTGCGGTCGAATCCCATCCATTCACAAAAGATTTCAAATCCTGCCTGTGCCTGGCGTTGCACCTGATTGTCGGTCACTAATGCCCAGCCGATCGGATATTTTGCATTTTCATCTTCAATTTCAATTCTGACTTTGGCAGAGCCAATCTCGAACTCGGCCGGCTGGGTCACATACGGCCACTCAGGACCATACGGACCCGGTATCGTCACCGAATTTGCGTCGGTAAGATTGGCAGCCGTCATTTTACCGAGACCGACATCGTTCACATCGTTGACATCCTTAAAATCGTTGACATCCTTTAGCTCGCCGAGTTTGCTCGTATCATCGGCCGGGCGGATGCCGGCAAGGCTATCTTCTATGTTAAGGGCCTTTTCGATAGACCATTGGGCTAAAAGTTTCTGGTATTCGGCTTGGCTAAGGGCGAATAAATCAGAAAAGTCCGGCTCATTCGGACGGCTAATCAATTGCGGACTGATATCCTCCAGTGTAGCCAGGGCGTACTTCAGTGCCGAGTCACAACCATAGCGGGCTTGGCTGTAGTCTATGATGTACTGGTTGCGATGACGCTGGGCGGCGACACGGCTGCTTAGAGTGTAACCCAGTGTCGCCAGCACAACCAACAGCACCAACGTCACCAGCAGCACGATGCCTGAGTGTTTTTTCCCGGCAAAAATTCCTGACTGTTCAAAGCAACGGTTCATGGTCCTTGTTTTCCTACGGCCTCGATCGGCGCGATCTCGAAGCCGATTTTTCTGGTTCTATCGATAGCAATTGTTCGCGTGATTTTCGCCTCGTCCTGCACATCCAGCGTGCCCCTTACAGTTGGTGTAGCTTCGCCGAAAGAGATAGTCACCGTAATGCCGGGCGGCAGAGCAGGGCTTGTCCAGCGGTCCTGAAAGTCCTGGCCTCTTGGGACCTGGACTTTGAAAAAGGTAAGGCCGGTACAAATCGGTATGAAGGGATATGCCTTTTCCCAGCTTTCTCTCTTTTCCTCAAGCAGCTTATCTTCCAATGCAATGCCGCTGTGGCTTCGGTACAGGGTCAAGCAGTTGGCGTCGCTGCTGTAGCCGGCCTGCCATACGATTTCTTCCAGTATCTGCTCTTGATTTTTGCCGTCAAAGAAGGTTTTTCGGATCGCCAATTGCGCCGTCTGATAGCCCTGGTCGAAGCGGGTGCTGTCGATAGTGATTTTCGTGCTGGGGTCGGAGGCGATTATTCTGTCGAGGTCCTCTGCGATGCGTTGTAGGATTTCGCCCGGCAGACAGGACTCTTCAATCTTACGTGTTACTGCCGCAGCGGAATTCTCGGCCCGGCTATAGATGCCGAGCACCGCCACCAGCACCATAGACCCTATAATCAGAGCTGCAAGAACCTCCGCTAGCGAGAATCCCCGTCGTGCCGTGGATTTTTTGCCGGCTTTGTTGAGATTTTTTAGCCTGTTTGCCGCCATAGAAATTAAAACTCTTTTCCCTGCCGCTTCTTTATCAATTCGAGGATTTGGCTGAAGTCCATTTTATCGAGCTCTTCGTATGTTAAGCCTGTTGCCGGGTCAACTTTATTTTGCCAGTCCTGCTGGTCGGGCGTCTTTTGGCCGCCGGACGGACCGATATGCTGGCTTAGCTGTAATAGCTCGGCCTCGGAAGCCGCCTGCAGTTTCTTCTGCTCGTCGGTCGGTTTGCCGTTGCTGCGCTTATACACATCAAGATTGTTTTTGACGAAAGAGCCGTTGTCGGTGGTGAGCATGCCGTCGTTGAGCCATTGCTCGATGGTCTCTTCATTGACGCCGGCGTACTGGGCGGCTTCCTCGATCGTTTCGATAATCTGGTCGGCCAGCAACTGCTGATCTTGTTGCTCTTGCTGTTTCATAATCTGGAGCAGCTGGTCTTTTGTAACATCGGTCAGCCAATGGGTCAGCTCAATGGTCTGAGCCTGGCCTTGCATATCCTGATATTCGGCCGAGCAAACGCCCCTTACCCACATTCGGTTGGTCACCGGCTCGTAAAATGTTTCCACTACCGTCTGCCATTTGATTTCCGGGTACTCATCGCTTGTGCCGTACTCAGCGGTCTCTTTGACCGAGCCGGCGGCGAGCAGTTTCTCCATGTTTTCGCGGGCGATTTCAAAGGCGTGCATCCGCAGCGCAGAATCTGCCGTCGACGCTACACAGCGACTTATCACCAACAATACACTTGAGCTTAGAATACCCAGTATAAATAGGGCAGTCATCACCTCTACCAGGCTGAACGCTTTCCTGGTCGTGCGTAGTGCGTCGTGCGTATTGCGCCGGCTCTCTGAATGGTCCGATTCTGGCCCATCGGGCCGCGTCCCACGATACGCAGCACGCGATACGATATACGATATGCGATATACGTTCTTAGAATGGTAATTCATCTTTACCTTTCGGCGTCAGAAGCTGCACGTCACCTTCTTCTAATCTGACAGTCCTATTGATGCGGTTGACGACAACGGAATACGGGTGCTCCTTTTCGTCGAGCAGGACGATTTTTCCGCCGTAATGCCAGCCTGCATGACCGGCCCGGAATTTAGCCAGGCCCTGGTTAGTATAGTCGCCGTCATCGAACTCAATATACGCGACCCGGCAGTTATCACTAAAACCGTTACTGGTGATAATCTCTTCTTCCAGCACCACCGACAGGTCGGGCGAGGTAATCTGGCGAAGCAAATAGCTCTGCTCTGTCAAATCAATAATGACTTCGTATCTGCTGTCGCTCTCGGCAGCAGCTCTGGCAGCCATTTGCATAGTCGAGACGAAATCCTGCACCTGGGCTCTGAAAGTGTTCTTTCTGAGCAATCCGAAAAGATGCACCTGGGCCAGGAGTGCAAACAGCGAGACCATCACAATCACGATTACCAGCTCGGTAAACGTAAACGCCCGGTACAGGCGCCGGCGAGGCACAAATCGGTCATCGCTGGAGGCCCCGGCGCCAGGCCAATCACTCTGCATCAGTGCTGAGCAAATCGGTATCGTAACCCTCACCACCTTCCTGGCCGTCCGCACCAAGGCTCTTAATCACAAAGGGCTTGCCGCTCTCCGGATAAAGCTGATAGATAAAATCGCGGCCCCAGCCGTCCTTTGGCGCCTGCGTGGTTTCCAGATAGCCGCCCGGCTCCCACTTTTCGGCATCGGTCGGCTGCTCCACGAGGGCCTTCAATCCTTCTTCTTCTGTGGGAAATCGGGTCGTGTCCATCTTGAATTGGTTGACCGCCACGTGAAGGGCCTTGAGGTTGGCCTTGGTGGTGGTGACGCGAGCCTGGTCTATCTTGGACGCCACTTTTGTCACTACTAACGTTGCCAGCAAGCCGATGATAATCAGCATCGCCATCAGCTCAATCATGGTGAAGCCGTATCTGATTTGTCCTACTTTTGTTTTTTTCATCTGTTTTCCAAACTCCTAAACCAATTTGTCATTCCCGCGAAAGCGGGAATCTACATCCTTTCGTTTTTATGGATTCCTGCTTGCGCAGGAATGACATTCTTTCTGCCGGCTAAAATTTTCCCGCTGAGACCTCCAGAATCGGCAGTATCGTTGCGTATGCGATTATACCTATTATTGCGGCCATTACTAATATAATAAGCGGTTCAACTGCGGCACCAAGCCGCTCAATAACTACGTCTGTCGAGGCCTCGAGGTTTTCGCTGATATTTTTGAGCATCATCTCAAGCTCGCCGCTTTTTTCTCCGACGGCGACCATGTGGGCGATGGCAGGGTCAATAACACCGCTATCTCGCAGCGGCGTGGCGATGTCGGCGCCTGCCAGAATTCTCTCCCTCGCCTGCTGAATTGCTCTTTTCATAAGGCTGTTGCCGGTGACTTCAGCGACAACTCGAAGAGATTCAGCCATCGACAAGCCGTTGCTCAGAAGTGTCGAGAGAGTCGAGGCAAAACGCGAAACCACCCGCTGTTTTATAAGCGGGCCAAATAACGGCAGCGACAGCAGAAATCTGTCGCGCAAATATGCGCCGCGCTGCGTTTTGATAAACCGCCGCAGCAGCCAAACTGCTGCGAATACTACGGCGACGACCACGAACAGCCGCCACGTGGTCAATACGTGGCCGACGCCCATCAATACTCTGGTGATCCAGGGCAGTTGCTGCCCGGTCCTGGCAATCTGCTCGCCTATCTTTGGAATGACCCGTGTGGTCAAAATGAGAATCGCNNGATTCGACTCGCTGGCGTTTTTGCATAAAGCCGGCGATGGTTGAAAGACTTTTTCCTAACGTGCCCGTGACCTCGCCTACGCGGATCATACTTACGTATATGACATCGAAATAATTGCTGTAGTCTTTCATCGCGTCGGTTAGCGACTCGCCGGTGACAACACGGTCGCGAATGTCGATAAGGGCATTTCTAAATCGTGGGTCGGATGTCTGCAAGCTGAGCACGGATAGTGCCTCGGTTAGTTTGATCCCCGAATCCAGCAGGGTCGCCATTTGTTTGGTGAACTCGATTATTTGACTCTTGCTGGTTCTGGCGAAGATGGAAGATAGTGTTGCTCTGCTCTGTGCCGTGGCGCCGACCTCCGTCACGGACGTAGGGTGGATACTGCGGCTTCTAAGCTGCTTTCTCGCCGCGTATGGGCTTTCAGCGGCAATTGAGCCTTTGACTTTTTTGCCGTCCATTGCTATGGCCGTATAGTGATATCGAGGCATAATAAAAATAACCTACCGACAAAATCCTAATATCTAAATCCGAAATCCGAAACAATATCAAAATTCAAATCTCAAATGTTCAAAATGACACTTATGTGTCGTCCTGAGGCGAAGCCGAAGGACCTCGGCAACAAAGAGGAGATTCTTCGCTTCGCTCAGAATGACAGCAAAGCTGTCATTTTGGCCATTTGAATTTGTTTCGGATTTCGTGGTTAGGATTTCGGATTTCTTACAGTACATCTGTTTGCGTTACTCGCAGCACTTCGGATATAGTTGTTATGCCGGCCAGCGCTTTTCTGGCTCCATCCATTCTAAGAGTCTGCATTCCCGCCTCAAGGGCGACCTTTTTTATTGTGCCGGCGGTCCTGCGTTTGTATACCAGGTCCTGGATTTCGTCGTTAATTGGCATCATTTCATAGATTCCGGTTCGGCCCCGATAGCCGGTTTGAAAACAACGCTCACATCCGGTGCCGATACAGAACTTGCCGATACTCTCGGCCGGGCCGGACGCCTTAACGTTGCCCAGTCCCAGCTCCCTTAACTCGTGCGGCGCCGGCTCATAGTCCTTCCTGCAATCCGGGCATACCTTCCGGACCAAACGCTGCGCTATTACCGCAATCAGCGACGAGCTTACCAAATACGGCTCAACGCCCAAATCCAGAAGTCGGGTGATTGCTCCGGCCGAATCGTTGGTGTGAAGCGTGCTGAAAACCAAGTGGCCGGTAAGCGACGATTGTATGGCCATACGCGCCGTCTCGATGTCTCGCACTTCGCCGACCATTATGACATCTGGGTCCTGACGCAGCACGTGCCGCAGCGAAGTGGCAAAAGTCATGCCCTTTTTGCTGGCTACCTGAATCTGACTGATGCCTTCCAGCTGGTATTCGATGGGGTCTTCTACGGTTATTACATTTTTTTCTGCCGAATTGATTCTGTTAAGACACGCGTAAAGGGTGGTGCTTTTTCCGCTGCCGGTTGGCCCGGTTACGAAAATGACGCCGTGCGAGCGATGCAGCAGGGAATCGAATTTTTTCAGGTCGTCCTGCCAAAGGCCCAGCTCGTCCAGTCCGAAAAGGCCCGTGCTTTTATCCAGAATTCGCAGCACGCTGCGTTCGCCGAAGCTGGTCGGCACGGTGCTGATGCGCAGGTCCGCCTCGCGCTGGCCCAGCCGAACGCTGCACCGGCCATCCTGTGGGAGCCGGCGCTCGGCGATGTCCATGCCCGCCATAACCTTGATACGAGATATAATCAGCGGCAGCACATTTCTATTCAAGCTCAACGTGTCATATAATATGCCGTCGATACGGTAGCGAATCTGAATCTTCGCCTCGTAAGGATGAACGTGGATATCGCTGGCCCGCAACTGCAGGGCACGGAATAGAATGTCGTTGACCAGTCTGATGACCGGCGGCCTGTTTACCACGTCAAGCAGGTCATCCGAAGCGGCCACCTCATCGACCAAATGTTCGAGGTTTTGCGAATCGAGCTCTTCGGCCACCTCTTCGATAACGGTTGTTTTCTGCTCGTAGGCGACGTCTATAACCGAGGTAATGGCGGCCCGCGTAGATATGGCCGGCTTTACCGCCAGGCCCGTCATCTTCGAGACGTTGTCCAGTGCGTTCGCATCCAATGGCTTGGACAGCACCACGGTAAGCTCGCTATCCTGGCTGTCCCGTCTTATCCCGATAAGGTAGTGGTGCTGGGCGTATGTTGCAGGAACCGCTTCGATGAACTCCATGGGCACAGCTTTTTCGGGTATTTCCGCCAGATACTCCCAGCCCAGCGTCTCGGCGAACAGCTTCAATACCACGTCCTCGGTAAAATAAGGGCAGCTCAATAGAAGCTCATCCAGCCGCTCGTGGCTGGCGCTTTCTTTCAAGAATTTGGCCAGCTGCTCGGCGTCAACAAGCCCCGTGCGCTTGGCAGTTTGTATCAGCAGGTCTTTCATTTTGATATTTCATTTCCGACAAGGCACTAATCGGATTCGAGGACTTTTGCCGGGCCCATTGGCTTTGGCTTTATGCCCGGCCAGTCTTCGTATTTTTGCATTTCTTCTTCGTATGTCTCGAATCTATCGCGGTTCTTTTGTGATACTATTTCTATGTCGGATTTTGCGCTGGGTTCTTCGCCGGGCCTTAGGATATGAGCCTTAACAAAGACATAAAGCCTGCTCTGGTCATCCATATTTTCTGTGGTTCTAAATAGCCCTCCCACAAAGGGAATATCGCCGAAGATAGGGACCTTGGTTCCACCTTTGCTCTGCTTGATTCTCTCCAGACCACCCAGTATGATCGTTGTGCCGTCGGGAACAGTTACCTTGGTGGTAACGTCACTGGTCAGAAGATCGGGCGGTGTCGGACCCGTATTCTTCATATCCCCTCTGGTCATTACATAGTCAGGCCGGAGGCGAAAATCCGTTCGGTTCAAGGTGACTTTCAGTTGAACCTGGGTACCTTTGCTTATGTGAGGTGTAATTGTCAGGGTAATGCCCGCTTTGGAGGGCGTAAACTCCACCGCTGTACTTGCGGTTGGAGCCGTGGCAGCGGTGCCGGGGAGGATGGTCGTTTTCTCTACAACAATATTTGTTATCTCCTCCGTTTTGATAGTTCCTATCATATTGTCATTAACAAGCAGTTTTGGCTTTGCAAGTACCCTTCCGTAGCCTCTTTCCTGCATGAGCTTCAACAAGGCTTGGACGTGCTGGTCCGCGTAGAAAGTTCTCCCCCCTGCCCCGGCCAGAGAGGTTGCTTCAATGATTCTTTTCTCAGGAAAAGGAGAAAGAAGTGCAGAAAGACCAGCCTGACTCATCGTTTCACCAGGTTCGAGTCTCGGGAATTTCGTGATCAGGTCGAGGTCAGAAGTGAACTTCTCATTCTTGGTGATTTCCACCAGTGTTACATCAAGCAAAACCTGAGGACGATATTCATCGAGTTGTTTGATAAGTGCGCTAATCCACTGCTGGTTCTCTTTGTTGGCGTAAACGATAAGTGAATATGTGTTTGGATCGGCGACAATGACAACCTCTTCTTCTTTTCTTCTTGTTGTTTTCTCCGTAGTTACGATCTTGGCCTCCTTATCCTCCTTGGTGGTGGTTTCCATGATAAGCTTTTCCAGGATGTCCACAAGGTTAGTTGGGTCCTGGTTTTCAAGGGGATATACCACATAAGGCATGGACGTGGTTTCGGCCTTGCTGTCTACATAGCTGATAATGGTAGTTATCCGGGCGTGCTGCTCGGCAGTTGCGTTTACCAGAAGTGAACTCGTTTGCTCTATTACTACCACCTGCGGCTCTTCGATCAGCGCTTCCTTCGTCTCAGCCGTTGTTGTTGGCGTCATCAGAGGCTGGCCTGGTATAGCAGGCGTCGCAGCCCCGCCCGCCTTGGTGGTGGTAATTCTCTGAGAAGCAGCGGTCTGACTGGGGCTGATTATGCCAAGTTCTGCCAGCTTATTTTTTACTTCCTCAGCACCAACGTGCTCAATTCTGTACAGTTGCAGCGTCCGCAGGTCTTGCTGCTCCACGTCAAGGGCATCTATCAGATCTTCCACCTCCTTCAGTTGGTCTTGCAGCCCTATCATCAGGATGCGGTTTGTCCGCTCATCTGCATCGAGATAAACGGTAGGCGTGACCGGTTCTGGCTGCGGAGTTTGCGTTGGGGCTTGGAACCGGGGTTGAGTTGGTCGCTGAGCTTGAGCTTGCCTGGCTGTCCAGAGGGCCCTTTCTCGCGCAATCCGCAGATTGTACGCCTGGTCTGTCTCGTTAGGTGCTTTTGGGCTTGGGGTATATTCTTCGGCCGCAAGCTCAGGAATGGTAATCGACACGGTTCCCAACTGCTCGGCAAGCGTCTTGACTTTCTGAGCAAGAGTCCTGGCCATCGTATATTGTAACTGCCTGAACGTGAACTTTTTGGGTTCGCCCGGCTTATCAATCATCTCAATAAGCCGGTCCACGCGGGGCATACGGTAGGCGTACTCGGTAACTATAAGTTTCTTGGCTCCGGCAATGGGCGAGACATCCGTGCCGAGCTTCATCCCCTTCAATAGATTCGCCGCACTGGTTGTATCAACATGTTTTAGCTCGAAGACGCGGGTTATGACTACATCGCCGTACTTTATGGGCACTGCTTTGTCTGCGTCTGCCAGCAATGTTGGATCGATTTCCAGCGCCTTGTCCTTGGGAACTATCGTAACGAGATTTGCCTTGCGGGTCATCACGAAGTTTCGGAAGTTGAGCGCCGATTCAAGCAAAGGATATAATTCTTTGACCTTGATGGGGCCTTTGAGCTTGCCCTGGAGTTTGAGCGTGACCGAGCCCTTTACCTCGTTTGGGTCGTACATAAAGTCCAGACCCAGATATTGGCCCGCCAGGCCCAGCAGCATGACAATATCGACATTATCGGGCAAATCTAAACGCAAGGTTTCTTCCCCGTTCGGAACAGGCCTAGGCTTGTAAGGGCTGAACATAGCAGCGTTCGGCTCAACGATCTCGCTCGGTCGCTTAATCTCGGCTGCTTTCTGCTCTATTTTGGGGCTGGGGGCCGTCTGCGGTTCGGGCTTCAACTCGGGTTCAGGGCGGAGGCTTATCTGTGGTTCGGGCTTAGGCTGCGGTTTCGGCTCATTGGGCTCCCGCTGAACTGATAGCTCATTGGCATCAGGTTTCGTTTCAACTCCCGTATCGGCAAGCAGTTTCTGCATTATCTGTGCCAGCCCATTCGTAGCACCCGGTGGGCTTGGTTTGTTCGGCTCGGCTGCCGGGGGTGGAGTCTGTTCAGTATCGGGCTTCTGCAGCTTTTCGATCGCTGAGATAATCTTTTCCGCCAAACTGGCCGGCGCAATAGCCAGCACTACATCGTTATGAACGTCAATAATTGCCCTGGCAACGGCGTTGGGTTCAGGTGGATTAGAAAAGTCGCCCAGGGATATGTTGCCGATCACTGCTGCGATCCGCTCTTTGGGGGGCAAATTCTTTGCCTGCGAGGCGGGACAAATCGCTTTCACCACGAATTGCTCCTTAGTATCGGCATCAACCAGCTCCAGAACAGCGGCTGCTTTGGTTATTTCGCCTGATCGAGCCGTCAGTAAAAGCATATTAGTGCCGGGAAGCTGTGAGACGGTGCCGAGCTTGAGGCCGGCCAAGAACTGTTTGCCTTGCTGGGCCGATATGTGTTTAAGCGAGAATGCCTTTACGCCAACGGGGCCTAAAGCATCTTTTTGGTCCGCGGCGAAAAGATAACTGCCGCCTGAGAAAAGAGTTACGGCCATAAGGACCACCAGGACTCTGCCCCAGCGGCTGCCCGAGAAATGCTGTTGTCTCATCACAATACTCCTTCTATGAAAATGGGGCTTTCGCCTGCGAAAAGCCCCTTGCCCAAAGCCACTATGCAGGCTTTGAAAGACCAGCCACCTAATCAGACATACAGGAGGCACAAAAGTTCCCGCCTCTTTAGCCAGAAAACACAAATTTCAGTATTGATAATGCGGAAGGTAACCGATGTGGCGATAAGGCAAAAAGTGACCGTAAGAATCTTTGGCTCGGCGCGGATTTGGTGCAACTGGTAGTGCCGATTGGGTTCTGGTTTGCAGTTTGCGCAGCCCCAGCCGGGATTGCCGCTTTCCAGGTACGTGTTTAGCCGGCAAAGGATGCCACCCAATGCGACTGATACGCTACATGTGGCAGCCTCAAGCCCTGGCCCTTCGCAAGCAGGGGGGGGCTTGGGGATGGGTGTGTCCAAAGTTGGCTAAAATGTACCTTTCCAGGGGAAATTCAAGATAAAGGGCATGGGGCTAAGTTCTCGGACCATTTCTCGTCGCCGCGGGCCGCCGCATAAACGCCGGTAACGAAAGAACGCCTACTTCGTTTTTGGGGGCATGGGTATTCGTTTGGGCGGCACTATTTGCCTTCTGTCGCGGCTTTGTTGTGCTCGATTGGGGTCTTGCCGGATGCCGTTAAGCTCTTTGCCCAGATCACCCAGTTTTTTTGCTTCCTGGGCGTCCACGTGCGTTGATTTCAAATCCGAAATGAGCTTTTCCATCATCGCTGCATTTAGCTCGCCGTTGCCGGGCGAACCGGTTTTGTCGGAGTCTGAACCGTTCTGCAGGGCCTTGAGCTTCTCGATCAGGTCGTCCAGCGCTGCGTTTTCCTCATCGGTTATCTGGGGCGCCGAAGGCGTGCTTATGGTAACGCCGGCTGCAGTTTTACTTGAACTCGGCGCAGGAAGCTGCGCGGCGGCATTGCTGACGGCCCTTGCTGAAGCTGATGCAGAGCCTTCGAGCAGACTTAGTTCCGGCTGCCTGGGCTGAGCCGAAATCTGCTCGGAGCTGCCTTGCTCATCGCGGCAGACGATCAAGCCGTCTGCTATCTGCTCAACGGTTACGTGCCCAACTTTGCCGCCGGGCCGGACCCAAAGCAGGCCCTTGCCCGGCTCGCTGATAAATGCCAGCGACTCTTCCGGCTTAGTCGCGTGAACGCTGGTGCCGATGAGGCTGAATTTGGCGTAGGCCCTGATAGGGTTAGGTGCGACCATAGGCTGCTGCCTTGCCGGGACGAGTCTTGTGGGCTCGGGGGCGGGATTTAGATATAGCGCAAAAGCCTCAGCCTGCTTTACAAGCGGCGAGCTTTGGCTGTCATCTCCGTTATGCTTATTGCCGTTGGCCTGTTTGTGCTTTTCCACCACGCCGGGCGAATTTAAGAACTGCTCGGCTTCTTCGTCCGCCCGGACGCCAAAAAATACCGGGAAAACAAAAAGAAGGCCCGCTAATATCGCAGTTACTATAGTTGTTATTCGCAATGTCTTTATCATATTTCGTATCCGGGCGTTTGCGCCGCCTATGGACACCTCTGCTCATTTTACGCCTGAACGTGCAATGCGGATCGCGCGGCAGCGGCGCCATCCGCTGTTTTATTTGACATTGCCGGCGGCTTTTGGTTCCTGCCAGTGAATGATTTTTTTCAAATAAGCCTGCTCATTACCGGCATATTCAGTGCTCTTTTCGGGCGTATGGCAGTTAAGACAGCTCGATTTTGGCCCGGCGGTTTTTGTTTTTCCAAGTGTTTTGACGTGTTCGGAGCCGGGACCGTGGCAGTTTTCGCAGCCCACATCTTTCAAGTGGGCGGTTTGCTCCTGCGAGATAAAGCCGCTTTCATATTCCATCCCGACAACGTGGCAGAGCGCGCATTCCGGGTCAAACTGCGAGCCGACCTTCTCCAGCGTCGCATAAGCGTGGGCGTGGGCTGTCGCTTGCCACTGCTGATATTCGTACGGGTGGCAGGACTTGCAGGCGTCTGAGCCGACGAATTTCAAGCCCTCAGGCGAAAAACGCGGATACTTCTGCACAAGATTGTGCTCTTTGACCAGTTGCTGGTAGTCTCTGTACAGCCCAACCAGAGCCGGCTCTTGCTGTAACTTTTCCTGGACGGGCAGACTTTGAAAATCCAATTTCAGTTTGCCTTCGGCAGCCCTGGTTATATTCAGTCTGCACACATACCTGCCGAATCGGCCCACCGAAAAAGCCAGAGGTTTCCTGTTCGGCTCGCTTATTATTCTCGGCTCATCGGAATCTGCGGGACAAACCAGACAATCTACCGCCGGTGCGCTTTTGGCGATAGTGTCAATAACGCCCGAATCGCAACCGGTCAGAATGAGGATATTGACGCTCTGCCCGGCCGTGCTGTTGGCAAAAAGCCGGTCAATCTGATCTATCGGCGATGACTTGGCGTCAAAGGCCGCAACCGTCACGGTCACCGGTTCATCTTTTAGCGGCAACTGCTTGGTGAATTTTGTCGGAACATTCGCGTCGGCAGCCTGCTGAGCACTTATGATGTTGAAAAGTGAGCCGATACTGTTCAGCAGTCCAAGATTCCTGGATAGCTCGACATCTTTCTCCGTTAGATTGACCAAATCGTAGTCGAGCAGGTCCAAGGCCCTGATTACCATATTGAACTTGATTAGGTCCTGCTCGGTCTGGCCTGCCACAAACGAGCCTGTATCCACGACAAATCTTCTTTGACTGGGCGCGGAGTTCAGGATGGCCGCCCGTCTATCGAATCCACCAAGTTGTCCGCCGCTGCATCCGCAGGGCTTCAACTCTCCCAGCTCGTTGCCGGTAAGGAAGACCGTAACTACATCCGCCTGCTGAACGGGTGTTGCTGTCGGCTCGGCTCGTCGAACTACGTCGCACGATGCCGCCAGCGTCAATATGCTTATGCAAGCTGCCCACCGTTTCATAGCTAAGCCTTTGCGTGCCCAAGTTACTTTAATAGAACCCGCGGCAAACAATTGCCAGCTTCTCGCCGCCCGTTAGATTCACTACAAATGTATCGGTGAAGCGTCCCTGGTCTTTGGTTTCGGGCGGCGTTATTTCCACCTCGAACTGATAGCCGCTGCCGACTTTCTCTTGCTTGAGAA